>JAJZPJ010000056.1 GCA_021811225.1 Pseudomonadota bacterium | reverse complement strand
TAACCTTCAATCCTTTCAAAAAGATGGAGTGGGGCGATGAGGCTGATCGGAGCGCGAATGATCTGGGACAAGGCGCCGCACAACGCTTTCACCGACCTGATTCGTTTCGACGGTCGATGGTTCTGCACCTTCCGCGAAGGCGAGACGCACGTCTCTCCCGACGGCGCGTTGCGCGTGATCGCGTCGAGCGACGGCGAGGATTGGGACTCGGTGGCCCTCCTGAGGGCGCAGGATGCCGATTTGCGCGACCCGAAACTGACCGTCAGCCCGGATGGGCAGTTGCAACTGAGCGCTGCGGGAGCGTGGCACGACAAGGCCGAGCACACGCACCAATCCTGGGTGTGGTTCTCGAAAGACGGTCGCGCCTGGAGCGAGCGGCAGCGCATCGGCGACCCCGACTTCTGGCTCTGGCGGATCACCTGGCACGAGGGCAGGGCCTACGCGATCGGCTACAGCTGCAGCGCCGACCCGTCGATCAGGCTCTATTGCAGCGACGACGGCAGACAATTCGTCCCGCTGGTCAGCCGCCTCTTCGACATCGGCCGTCCCAGCGAAACCGCTATCGTCTTCAGCGGCGATACCGCCCACTGCCTGCTGCGCCGCGACGGCAATCCGAGTACCGGTCTGCTGGGCAGCGCCGAGCCGCCTTATAGGCAATGGCGCTGGCAGGATCTCGGCGTGCGCGTAGGCGGGCCCCACATGCTGGCGCTCGCCGACGGCCGCCTGGTGGCGGCGGTTCGTCTCTACGACGGGGTCATCCGCACCTCGCTTTGCACCCTGGAACCCGGGCGGGGCGGACTCGCCGAGGTGCTCAAGCTCCCTTCCGGGGGCGATACCAGCTATGCCGGGCTCTCGTTGTCAGGCGGCCTGCTGTCGGTCAGCTACTACTCGTCGCACGAAGGGAAACCAGCGATCTATTTTGCCCAGGTGGCGATCGACGATTAGGGCCGCCGCCGGACACCCCATCCGTCATTCGCCTTGCCTGGATCGCCGCTCCGGCGCTATAATCAGCGCGTTTGATGAAGCGGGGTGGGCCAAGGCTCGCCCCGCTTTGCACATCTAGAGGAAACCCCTCTCGCTGCCCCAGGAGCCCGATCGTGAAACAGTACCCGCCCGCCCTTCTTGCACTCGCCGACGGGACGGTATTTCGCGGCCAGGGCGTGGGCGCGGCCGGCACCAGCGCCGGCGAGGTGGTGTTCAACACCGCGATGTCGGGCTACCAGGAGATCCTCACCGATCCCTCCTATTGCCGCCAGATCGTCACCCTGACCTATCCCCATATCGGCAACACCGGCGTCAATCGCGAGGATTGCGAGTCCGGCCGGGTCTTCGCCGCCGGCCTGGTGATCCGCGACCTGCCGCTGGCCGCTTCCAACTGGCGCTCCGAGCAGACCCTGGACACCTACCTGAAGGCGGAAGGCGTGGTCGCCATCGCCGGCATCGACACCCGCAAGCTGACCCGGATTCTGCGCGAAGGCGGTGCCCAGGGCGGCTGCCTGGTCTCGGGTACGCACGTGGGCGACGCGCCGGACGAGGCTGCCGCCATCGATCGGGCGCGGGCCTTTCCCGGCCTGGCCGGCATGGACCTGGCCAGGGTGGTGAGCGTCGATCATTTCTACCCCTGGAACGAGAGCGAGTGGCGCCTCGGCCGCGGCCATCCGACCATAGACGGCGAGCTAACGCGCCCTCATCACGTCGTCGCCTACGACTTCGGCATCAAGCGCAACATCCTGCGCATGCTCAGCCAGCGCGGCTGCCGGCTCACCGTGGTGCCGGCGCAGACCGCTGCGGCCGAGGTCCTGGCGTTGAACCCCGACGGGATCTTCCTCTCCAACGGTCCCGGCGACCCCGAGCCCTGCGACTACGCGATCGCCGCCATCCGCGAGTTCCTCGCGCGCGGCATTCCGATCTTCGGCATTTGCCTGGGCCACCAGTTGCTGGCGCTGGCCTCGGGCGCGAGGACGATGAAGATGAAGTTCGGCCATCACGGCGCCAATCATCCGGTCAAGGACGTAGACAGCGGACGGGTCATGATTTCCAGCCAGAATCACGGCTTCGCGGTGGATGCCCAGTCGTTGCCGGACAATCTGCGCACCACCCACGTCTCGTTGTTCGACGCCAGCCTGCAGGGGGTGGCCCGCACCGACGTGCCGGCGTTCAGCTTCCAGGGCCATCCCGAGGCGAGCCCCGGTCCGCACGACGTCGCCTATCTGTTCGACCGCTTCATCAAGTCGATGGCGGCCTGATGTTCGGCATCACCAATATTTGGACCTACGTGCTGGGCACGATCGCCATCGTGCTGCTGCCCGGTCCCAACTCGCTCTACGTGCTCTCGGTGGCGACCCGGCGCGGCATCGCCCACGGCTATCAGGGCGCCTGCGGCATCTTCCTGGGCGACTCGCTGCTGATGCTGCTCTCGGCCGGCGGCGTGGCCTCGCTGCTCAAGGCCAACCCGGAATTGTTCATGGTCGTCAAATATGCCGGTGCCGCCTATCTGGCCTGGCTCGGCGTCGGCCTGGCGCGGCGCGCCTGGGCCGGCTGGCACGGCAGGATCACGGGCGCCGAGCGGGAGCGCGACGTTTCCCGCCCCTTCCACACCGCGCTCCTGATCAGCCTGGTCAATCCCAAGGCGATCCTGTTCTTCATCGCCTTCTTCGTCCAGTTCGTCGATCCCCGCTATGCCCATCCGGCCCTGTCCTTCCTGCTGCTCGGCCTGATCTGCCAGATCGTCAGCGCCACCTATCTCTCGCTGCTGATCTTCGGCGGCGCCCGCCTGGCCGAACAGTTCCGCCGCCGGCACCGGCTGGCGGCCGGCACGACCGCCGGGGTCGGTATGTTGTTCATCGGCTTCGCCGCCAAACTCGCGACTGCGACCCTGAGATAGAACCCCGACCATGCCCAAACGCAGCGACATCCACAGCATCCTCATCATCGGCGCCGGCCCGATCGTCATCGGTCAGGCCTGCGAATTCGACTATTCCGGAGCGCAGGCCTGCAAGGCGCTGCGCGAAGAGGGTTACAAGGTCATCCTGGTCAATTCCAATCCGGCCACGATCATGACCGACCCGGGCACCGCCGACGTCACCTACATCGAGCCGATCACCTGGCAGGTGGTCGAGAACATCATCGTCAAGGAGCGCCCGGACGCGCTGCTTCCGACCATGGGCGGACAGACGGCGTTGAACTGCGCGCTCGACCTGGCCAAGCACGGCGTCCTGGAGAAGTACGGCGTCGAGATGATCGGCGCCAGCCGCGAGGCCATCGACAAGGCCGAGGACCGCGAGAAGTTCAAGCAGGCGATGACCAAGATCGGCCTGGGCAGCGCCCGCTCCGGCATCGCCCACTCGCTCGAGGAGGCCTTCCAGGTCCAAGCCGGCATCGGCTTCCCGGCGGTGATTAGGCCGTCCTTCACGCTGGGCGGGGCGGGCGGGGGCATCGCCTACAACCGCGAGGAATTCGTCACCATCTGCGAGCGCGGCCTGGAAGCCAGCCCGACCAAGGAACTCCTGATCGAGGAGTCGCTGGTCGGCTGGAAGGAATTCGAGATGGAGGTGGTCAGGGACCGCAAGGACAACTGCATCATCGTCTGCTCGATCGAGAACGTAGACCCGATGGGCGTGCACACCGGCGACTCGATCACGGTGGCGCCGGCGCAGACGCTCACCGACAAGGAATACCAGATCCTGAGAAATGCCTCGATCGCGGTGCTGCGCGAGATCGGCGTCGATACCGGCGGCTCCAACGTGCAGTTCGCGATCAATCCCGACGACGGCCGGATGATCGTGATCGAGATGAATCCGCGCGTCTCGCGCTCATCGGCGCTGGCCTCCAAGGCCACCGGTTTCCCGATCGCCAAGATCGCCGCCAAGCTTTCCGTCGGCTACACCCTGGACGAACTCGCCAACGACATCACCGGCGGCCTCGGTGGGCACATCCTGCCGGCTTCCTTCGAGCCCGCGATCGACTACGTGGTCACCAAGGTGCCGCGCTTCGCCTTCGAGAAGTTCCCGCTGGCCAACGACCGCCTGACCACGCAGATGAAGTCGGTCGGCGAGGTGATGGCGATCGGCAGGACCTTCCAGGAGTCGCTGCAGAAGGCGCTGCGCGGGCTGGAGGTGGGGGTCTATGGCCTGGACGAAATCGAGGCCGAGCGGGACGAGATCGAGCGCGAGCTGGCCAATCCCGGACCGGAACGGATCTGGTATCTGGGTCAGGCCTTCCGCGACGGTCTGTCCTTCGAGGAGATCCATCAGCTGACCAAGATCGACCCCTGGTTCCTGGCGCAGGTCGAGGACATCGTCGCGACCGAGCAGAGCTTGTCCGGCCGGTCGTTGAAGGATTTCGCCGCCGCCGAGATGCGCGATCTCAAGCGCCAGGGCTTCTCCGACCGCCGTCTGGCCAAGCTGCTCGCCTCCTCGGAGACGGCGGTGCGCCGCCACCGCCATGCGCTCGGCATCCGCCCGGTGTATAAGCGCGTGGATACCTGCGCCGCCGAGTTCGCCACCGCCACCGCCTACCTCTATTCGAGCTACGAGGAGGAGTGCGAGGCGCGCCCGACCCAGCGGCAGAAGATCATGGTTCTGGGCGGCGGCCCCAACCGCATCGGCCAGGGCATCGAGTTCGACTACTGCTGCGTGCACGCCGCGATGGCGCTGCGCGAGGACGGCTACGAGACGATCATGGTCAATTGCAATCCGGAGACGGTGTCCACCGACTACGACACCTCGGACCGCCTCTACTTCGAGCCGGTGACGCTGGAGGACATCCTGGAGATCGTCCATGTCGAACAGCCTTCCGGCGTCATCGTCCAGTTCGGCGGCCAGACGCCGCTGAAGCGCGCGCGCGAGCTGGAGGCCAACGGCGTGACCATCATCGGCACCAGCCCGGACATGATCGATGCCGCCGAGGACCGCGAGCGCTTCCAGAAGCTGCTTCATGAACTGGGCCTGAGACAGCCGCCCAACCGCACCGCGCGGGCGCCCGAGGAAGCGCTCGCCCTCGCCGCCGAGATCGGCTATCCGCTGGTGGTGCGGCCCTCCTACGTGCTCGGCGGCCGGGCGATGGAGATCGTCCATGAGCAGAAGGACCTGGAGCGCTACATGCGCGAGGCGGTGAAGGTCTCCAACGACTCGCCGGTGCTGCTCGACCGCTTCCTGAACGACGCCACCGAGGTCGATGTCGATGCGCTCTCGGACGGCAAGCAGGTGATCATCGGCGGCATCATGGAGCACATCGAGCAGGCCGGCGTGCATTCGGGCGACTCCGCCTGCTCGTTGCCGCCGCATTCGCTCTCCGAGAAAATCCAGGACGAGATGCGCCGCCAGACCGAGATGATGGCCCGGGCCCTCTCCGTCGTCGGCCTGATGAACGTGCAGTTCGCCATTCAGGGCCAGAACGACGACGCGGTGGTCTATGTGCTGGAGGTCAATCCGCGCGCCTCGCGCACCGTGCCCTTCGTCTCCAAGGCCACCGGATTGCCGCTGGCCAAGATCGCGGCGCGCTGCATGGCCGGCCGCTCCCTGGCCGAGCAGGGCATCGTCGGCGAGGTGATCCCGCCCTACTACTCGGTGAAGGAGGCGGTATTCCCCTTCATCAAGTTCCCCGGCGTCGATACCATCCTGGGTCCCGAGATGAAGTCCACCGGCGAGGTGATGGGCGTGGGCCGCAGCTTCGCCGAGGCCTTCGTCAAGAGCCAGCTCGCCGCCGGCACCCGGCTGCCCAGGAGCGGCAAGGTGTTCATCAGCGTCAAGCCGGGCGACAAGCTCAAGGCGGTGGAGGTCGCGCGCGAACTGTCGGAGCTGGGTTTCAATCTGGTCGCCACGCGCGGCACCGCAGCGGCGATCGCCGCCGCAGGCATTCCGGTCACGGTGGTGAATAAGGTCACCGAGGGCCGGCCGCACGTCGTGGATATGATCAAGAACAACGAGATCAGCATGATCGTCAATAGCGTCGAAGAGAAGCGTTCGGCGATCACCGATTCGCGCTCGATCCGCACCAGCGCGCTGGCGGCCCGGGTGACGGTGTACACCACGGTGGAGGGCGCGCGCGCCGCCTGCGCCGGCATGCGCCACCTGGCCGATCTGGAAACCTACTCCCTGCAGGCGTTGCACGCCGAACTGTCATGAGCAAAGTCCCCATCACCGTGCACGGCGCCGAGCTCTTGCGCGCCGAGCTGCACCGTCTGAAGACCGTGGAGCGTCCCGCCGTCATCGCCGCGATCGCCGAGGCGAGATCCCACGGCGACCTCTCCGAGAACGCCGAGTACGACGCCGCCAAGGAGCGCCAGGGCTTCATCGAGGGCCGCATCAAGGAGGTCGAGGGCAAGCTCGGCAATGCCCAGATCATCGATCCCAAGCTGCTCGACGCCGACGGCCGCGTGGTCTTCGGCGCCACGGTCGAACTGGAGGACGTCGAGGGCGGCAAGACGGTCAGCTACCAGATCGTCGGCGACGACGAGGCCGACATCAAGGCCGGCAAGGTCTCGGTCAACTCGCCGGTGGCGCGCGCCCTGATCGGCAAGTTCGAGGGCGACGTCGCCGAAGTGCACACCCCGGGCGGCGTGCGCGAGTACGAAGTGCTCGCCGTGAAATACCTCTGAAGCCATGACTAGGCTGGCGGACGCGCTCTACTCCGTCGTGCTCACCCTCTGGGTCGGCAGCCTGTGGGCCGTCGGCGGCCTGGTGACGCCGCTGCTGTTCGCCCAGCTCGCCGACCGCAGCCTGGCCGGCAACATCGCCGGGATCTTGTTCACGGGTCAGACCTGGCTCGGCGTGGCTTGCGCCGCCTATCTGCTGCTGTTCCAAGTCGCCCGACGAGGCATCGGTGCCTTGAGGTCAGGGGCTTTCTGGCTGGTGCTGCTGATGCTCGCCCTGGTTCTGGCCGGACACTTCGGTATCCAGCCGATACTCGCGCATCTGAAGGCGGAAGCTTGGCCGCGCAGCGTTATGGAGAGCGTGCTGCGCGACCGGTTCATGGCCTGGCACGGCGTATCGAGCGGCCTCTATCTGATCGAATGCCTGGCTGGGCTGGCGCTGGTAGTGTTGCAGAGCAGGCCGGGCTTTCGCTGGAGACACCCGGACGGGGGTAGCCCGACGACTGTCGGCCGCCGCTGAGATTCCTGCCGCGGCTTATCGGGCTACACGCCGCGGCGTGGCCCTGGCGGATCTTTCGGTCTTGGCCGCGGCCGCCTTCTTGGTCAGCCTGGACGCCGCCCGGCGCTTCGGCGCCGGTTTGACGGCCGTGGTTGCGGCCGCCGGCTGCTCGCGCCAGATGACCAGCAGCTTGCCGATATGCTGGACCGGGGCGGCGCCGAGTTCGGCGCAGATCTCTGCCAGCAGCGCCTCGCGCGCTTCGCGTTCGGCGTCGAAGACGCGGATCTTGACCAGTTCGTGGGCGGCGAGGCAGCGTTCTATTTCCTGCAGCACTGACGCCGTCAGGCCCTTCTGCGCGATACTGACGACCGGGGAGAGTTCGTGGGCGCGCGCGCGCAACGTCCGGCGCTGGGCCGGTGTCAAAAGCACGGCAGGCGCTTTGGCGCCCATCCCGGGGGTGACGGAGTTTTGACTGTTCATGGGGGCATTGTAAAGCTTGAAGAAGCACAAGACCAACAAGGCGTGGATCCACGAGCACATCAACGATGCCTACGTGCTGCGGGCGAGGGCGGAAGGCTGGCGCTCGCGCGCGGTGTTCAAGCTGATGGAGATCGACGACAAGGAGCATCTGCTGCGGCCGGGCATGGCGGTGGTCGATCTGGGCGCGGCGCCGGGCAGTTGGTCGCAGCTGGCCGCGCGGCGCATCCAGCCCGGCGGCCGGCTCTACGCGCTGGATCTGCTGGAGATGGTGCCGGTCCATGGCGTCGAGTTCATCCAGGGCGATTTCCGCGAGGACGAAGTGCTGCGGCGATTCGAGGCCAGCCTGGGCGGTCGCGCGGTCGACCTTGTTTTATCCGACATGGCACCCAATATGTCGGGTATCCAGCTCTCCGATCAGGCCCGGGTGATGCATCTGGCGGAACTGACGCTGGAGTTTGCCAAGGAACACTTGAAGCCCGGCGGCGACATGCTGGTCAAAGTATTCCAGGGCGCCGGTTACATGGAGTTGCGCGAGTCCTTGCGGCCGGTTTTCGAACAGATATTGGTGCGCAAACCGGCGGCCTCGAGGGGGCGCAGCGCAGAGACCTTTCTTTTGGCGCGGAAAAAACGCCCTTGAGCGCGAGTTGACGATGCGGGCGCCAGTTTGCACCCCGGCCCGATCGGCTCTAGAATCTTTCATTTACCCTGGCCTGACCGGCCGGAGGAGAACCGAGCTTGAATAACATGTTCAAAAATCTGGCGATCTGGTTGGTGATCGGCATCGTGCTGATGACGGTGTTCAACCAGTTCAATACCCATCAGAGCACGCAGAACACCATCGACTATTCGCAGTTTCTCGACGAGGTGAAGCAAGGCCACATCACCAAGGTGGTGATCCAGGGCCGAACGCTCGAGGCGACCAACACCGAGGGCAAGAAGATCAAGGCCTATGCGCCGCCCGACCTGTGGATGGTCAGCGATCTGCTCAAGAACAACGTCCAGGTGGTGGCCAAGCCGGAAGAGGAGCAGTCCTTCCTGATGAGCCTGTTCGTCTCCTGGTTCCCGATGCTGCTCCTGATCGGCGTCTGGGTTTTCTTCATGCGCCAGATGCAGGGCGGCGGCAAGGGCGGCGCCTTCTCCTTCGGCAAGAGCAAGGCGCGCCTGATGGACGAGTCGGCCAACAGCCTCACCTTCGCCGACGTCGCCGGCTGCGACGAGGCCAAGGAGGACGTCTCCGAGCTGGTCGAATTCCTGCGCGACCCCACCAAGTTCCAGAAGCTGGGCGGACGCATTCCCCGCGGCGTGCTGATGGTCGGCAGTCCCGGTACCGGCAAGACCCTGCTCGCCAAGGCCATCGCCGGCGAGGCCAAGGTGCCGTTCTTCTCGATCTCCGGCTCCGACTTCGTCGAGATGTTCGTCGGCGTCGGCGCCGCGCGGGTGCGCGACATGTTCGAGCAGGCCAAGAAGCACGCGCCCTGCATCATCTTCATCGACGAGATCGACGCGGTCGGCCGCCAGCGCGGCGCCGGCCTGGGCGGCGGCAACGACGAGCGCGAGCAGACGCTGAACCAGCTCTTGGTCGAGATGGACGGCTTCGAGGGCACGGTCGGCGTCATCGTCATCGCCGCCACCAACCGCCCCGACGTGCTCGATCCGGCGCTGCTGCGCCCGGGCCGCTTCGACCGCCAGGTGGTGGTGCCGCTGCCCGACATCCGCGGCCGCGAGCAGATCCTGCTGGTGCATATGCGCAAGGTGCCGATCTCGCCCGACGTCAAGGCCGACATCATCGCCCGCGGCACGCCCGGCTTCTCCGGCGCCGATCTGGCCAACCTGGTGAACGAGGCGGCGCTGTTCGCCGCGCGCCAGAACAAGCGCGTCGTGGACATGGAGGACTTCGAGCAGGCCAAGGACAAGATCATCATGGGTGCCGCCCGCCGCTCGGTGGTGATGCCCGAAGAAGAGCGCAAGAACACCGCCTACCACGAGTCCGGCCACGTGGTGGTCGCCAAGCTCCTGACCAAGACCGACCCGGTGCACAAGGTCACCATCATTCCCCGCGGCCGCGCCCTGGGCGTGACCATGCAGTTGCCGGAGGCGGATCGCTACAGCCAGGACAAGGAGCGCCTGCTGCAGATGATCGCGGTGCTCTTTGGCGGGCGCATCGCCGAGGAAATCTTCATGCAGCAGATGACCACCGGCGCCTCCAACGATTTCGAGCGCGCCACCGATCTGGCCCGGCGCATGGTGACGCAGTGGGGCATGTCGGATGCGCTGGGGCCGATGGTCTATGGGGAGAACGAGGGCGAGGTGTTCCTCGGCCGCTCGGTCACCACCCACAAGAACGTCTCGGAGGACACCATGAGGCTGGTGGATGCCGAGATTCGCCGCATCATCGATCAGCAATACGGCGTGGCCCGGCACCTGATCGAGGAGAACCGCGACAAGATCGAGACCATGGCGCAGGCGCTGCTCGAATGGGAAACCCTGGACGCCGAGCAGATCAGCGACATCATGGCGGGCAAGCCACCGCGGCCGCCCAAGCCTGCGACGCCGCCGCTGCCGAAATCGACCCCGGACAATACGCCCGGTGCTGCGCCGACCGCCACCGCACCGGCGTAACTCCCCCAGCACCGGACCTGCCTCCCCGATCGGGGTCGGTCGGACGGTCCTCGAACGCGGCGAGGTCCGCAGCCGTTCTGCCTGGATGGCCTTGCCGACTTTTCAGGCGGCATCCTGATGCGAGGCGAGATACTGATGGCCATGAAACTGGATTGCGGCCGCTTCACGCTGTCGCTGGCGCGGCCGCTGGTGATGGGCATCGTCAATGTCACCAGCGACTCGTTCTCGGGCGACGGCTTTGCCGCCGATCCCGGGCGCGCCGTGGCGCACGGCTGGCGGCTGGTGGCGGAGGGCGCCGATCTGCTCGACATCGGCGCGGAATCCTCCCGCCCGGGCGCGCCGCCGGTCGCGGTCCAGGAGGAGATCGATCGTCTGCTGCCGGTGCTCGAAGCCCTGCGCGATTGCGGCGTACCGCTCTCGGTGGATACCGTCAAGCCCGAAGTGATGCGTGCTGCCGTCTCCGCGGGGGCCGACCTGATCAACGACATCGCCGCGCTGCAGTCGCCCGGCGCCATGGAGGCGGTGGCGCAAAGCGGCGCGGCGGTCTGCCTGATGCACATGCGCGGCCTGCCGCGCACCATGCAGGACGATCCGCGCTACCAAGACGTCGTCACCGAGGTGAGGGATTTTCTCGCGCTGCGCGTCAAAGCGGCCGAGGCGGCCGGGATAGCCCGCGCCCGCATCGTGATCGATCCGGGCTTCGGCTTCGGCAAGCGCATCGAGCACAACGTCGCGCTGTTCCGGGACCTCGCGCGCATCCTGGACCTGGGCCTCCCGGTATTGGTCGGCGTCTCGCGCAAATCCATGCTCGGCGAGATCACCGGCCGGCCGGTGGGCGGCCGCATCCACGCCAGCGTCGCCGCGGCGCTGCTGGCGGCACAGGCAGGCGCCCATGTCCTGCGCGTGCACGACGTGGCGGCGACCCGGGATGCGCTGGCGGTGTGGCAGGCGTTGAGCGCAGATGAGCGCGGGCAGCCCGATATCATGGAGGCGTCATGAGTAAGAAATACTTCGGCACCGACGGGGTGCGCGGGCGGGTCGGCGAGTTGCCGATCACGCCGGATTTCGTCATGCGCCTGGGCTTCGCCGCCGGCACCACCCTGGTGGCGCGCGAATCGCTGCCGGTCGGCGAGCGGCCGGCGGTATTGATCGGCAAGGACACGCGGGTCTCCGGCTACATGCTGGAGGCGGCGCTGGAGGCGGGCTTTTCCGCGGCGGGGGTCGATGTCATGCTCTGCGGACCGATGCCGACGCCGGCGGTGGCCTACCTCACGCGCGCGCTGCGGCTGCAGGCGGGCGTGGTGGTCTCGGCCTCGCACAATCCCTATCCCGACAACGGCATCAAGTTCTTCTCGGCCGACGGCAGGAAGCTGCCCGACGCGGTCGAGGCCGAGATCGAGGCCCGCCTCGATCAGCCCATGGGCTGCCTGGACTCCGCGCACCTCGGCCGCGCCCGCCGCATCGACGATGCCCCGGGCCGCTACATCGAATTCTGCAAGAGCACCTTCCCCAACGACCTGGACCTGCGCGGCCTGAAGATCGCCATCGACTGCGCCCACGGCGCCGCCTATCAGGTAGCCCCGGCGGTGTTCCACGAACTGGGCGCCGAGGTGGTCAAGGTCGGCGTTTCGCCCAACGGCGTGAACATCAACGACGGCGTCGGCGCCACCGCGCCGGAGTCTTTGCGTCTCGCGCTGCTGGAGCACCGCGCCGATCTGGGCATCGCGGTAGACGGCGACGCCGACCGTCTGCTGATGGCCGACGCCGAGGGCCGGCTCTTCGATGGCGACCAGCTGCTCTACATCATCGCCCGCCAGCGCGCCAGGCGGAACGTCCTGACCGGCGGCGTGGTCGGCACCTTGATGAGCAATCTCGGCTTCGAGCACGCGCTGGCGCGACTCGGGATCGCCTTCGCCCGTGCCCGGGTGGGCGACCGCTACGTGCTGGAGATGCAGGAGGAGAAGGGCTGGATGCTGGGCGGGGAGAATTCCGGGCACATCATTTGTCTGGACAAGCACAGCACCGGCGACGGCATCATCGCCGCGCTGCAGGTGCTGGCGGCGCTGCGCAGCAACAATGAAACCCTGGGCGAGGCCTGTGCCGATCTGGTCATGTATCCGCAGCGCCTGATCAACGTTCGTCTGCCCGCCGCCTTCGACTGGCACGCCGATGCCGGCATACGCACGGCTGCCGACGCGGCGACGCGCGAACTCGACGGCCGCGGCCGGGTACTGCTGCGCGCCTCGGGTACCGAGCCGCTGTTGCGGGTGATGGTCGAGGGCGAGGACGGCAAAGCCGTGACGCGCTCGGCCGAGCAGATCGCGGCGGCGGCGCGCGCCGCCGTAGACTCAGTTCTTCGCTGAAGGCCCGCCGGAGGCGGGTGCCAGGCGTCGGCGCTCGACGAACAGGGAGCTGCCGGCGGTCTTTTTCGCCTGTTTCTTGGCGTAGCTGACGGCCATCGATATTTCGTGGTGTGACGAGAAAATCTGCGGCTCGACGCGGACGCAGCCGATCGACAGCGCCGGCAGCGCGTGGAAGCAGAGCTGGCCGCGCCGGTCCTCGCCGGAGAGCCCGCCGCGCGCCAGATCCTCCGGCGCCAACAAGTTCTCCATGCGTTCGTCGAACTGGCGCAGCATGCGGGCACAGCGGACTTCCCAGTCCTCGCATTGCAGGAGCAGCATGAAGTCGTCGCCGCCGATGTGGCCGACGAAGTCGGCTTGCGGATCGACCAATCCGGCGAGCAGCTTGCCCAGCATCAGGATCACGTCGTCGCCCTTGCGGTAGCCGTAGGCATCGTTGTAGGGCTTGAAGTGGTCGATGTCGCAATAGCAGGCGACGAAGTAGGCGCCGCGTTCCAGCAGGCGCTCCATATGCTCGTTGATCGGCACGTTGCCCGGCAGCTGGGTCAGCGGATTGGCGTAGCGCGCGGCGCGCATCTGCATGTCGGTGATCAGCGCCATCAGGTCCTGGCTGTTGCCCACGCCGATGTAGCGCCCCTGCTCGGTGATGATGAAGCCGTCGAAGATATGGTGTTGGGCCGAGGAGGAGAGCAGGCGCCCGACCTCCTGCACGCTGGTCTTGTGATCGACCATCAGCGGCGCCGCATCCATGAACTGGGTGCAGGATTTTCTGCCGTAGATTTCGCGCTGGAATGGGCGGGCGAAGCGGTCGATCAGACTGTGGCGATTGACCATGCCCAGCGGGCGATCCTTATCGACCACCGGCAGCACGTGCAGTTCCGGATTCTGTTCGAAGTGCGCATAGACCTTGTCGTTTTCCATGGCCGGCGAGAGCGGCGCGACGTGGCGCAGCAGCTTGCGGATGGTGGTGGCCTGCGAATGTTCCTGCGGGAAAATGATGACGGCGCTGTCCTCGATCAGCGCGCGTATGGCTTCGACCGGGACGCGCGCCGGATCGGCCTGCGGGCGGCAGATGCGGTAGCCCTGGCCGAGCTCGATGCCCAGATCGCGGACGGTGGCGAACTCGGCGTCGGTCTCGATGCCCTCGGCGATGATGCGCGAATTGCAGGTGTCGGCGATGTCGTGCATGGCCCGCACCAGCTGGAACTTGAGCGCGTCCTGTTCGATGCCGCTGATGAAGTGGCGGTCGATCTTGACGAATTCGGGGCGCACCTCCGACCACATCCTCAGGTTGGAAAAGCCCTCGCCCAGATCGTCGATGGCGATCTGGTAGCCCAGGTCGCGGTAGGCGCCCAAGGTGTCGCGCAGCGCCGAGAAGTCGCTGATGTGCTGGTTCTCGGTGAGTTCGATGATGATCTGGCCGGTTCTCAGGCCGAGCCGTTCGAGCAGCGCCGCGGTCTCGCCGTTCATGAAGCTCGGGTCGCGCAGGCAACTCGGGCTCACATTGATGAACAGCTTCTCCGGGATCTCCA
>JAJZPJ010000055.1:12884-14084 GCA_021811225.1 Pseudomonadota bacterium | reverse complement strand
TCACCACCAGGGCGGTATCCACGGCGGCCAGCGCGGCAATGGCCGGGCCGGCGAAGTCAGGATAACCGGGCGTATCGATGAACTGCAGCCTGACCCCGCGCCAGTCGCAGCTTGCCAGCGCCGAGTTCAGCGAATGGCCGGCCGCCTTTTCCTGGGGATCGAAGTCGCAGACGGTGTTGCGCTTGTCGACGCTGCCGGCTGCCGCAATGGCGCCGGTCCGGGCGAGCAGCGCTTCGGCCAGCGAGGTCTTGCCGGCACCGCCGTGGCCGACCAGCGCGATGGAGCGGATCGATTCGGGTTTCGACATCAGGGCATCCTCCTTGAGCGACAGCGGCCTGGCTCTCTCGACTGCGCCCCCAGTATAACGCCGGGTGGCTAGGCCGCCGGCGACCCGTCCGCCCCTTCGAGAAGCTTGACCAACGCGTGCAGCGTCCGGTTGACCGGCGTGGGCACGTCCCTGGCCTCGCCGCGGCGGACCACGTAGCCGTTCAGGTAATCGATCTCGGTGGGCTTGCCGCGGGCGATGTCCTGGGCGGTGGACGAGGTGGCCCCGGCCATCGCGTCGGCCAACCGGCGGGCGGCATCGACCAGATCGCCGGGCGGCAGGGTCACGCCCTCGGCCTCGGCCACCGCGATCACTTCGCGCACCGCCGCGCTCATCACCTCCCGCGCGGCGGGGCTGGCCGCGATGCGGCCGTATTGCGCCCGGCCCAGCGCGGAAATGGCGTTGTAGGCACAGTTCATCAGGAGTTTGGCCCACAGCTCGCCCTCGATGTTCTCCGAGATGCGGCAGGGAATGGCCGCGCGCTCGAGCAAGGCCGCGGTCTCTTGGAGGCATCCGGCCGGCAGGCCAGTACCGCTGCCGGAACGATCCAGGGCGCCGATCACCAGATCGCCGCGGCCGGTATGGCGGATGATGCCGGGGCCGGCCATCGCCGCCGCGACATAGACCACCGAAGGCATGACCGGATTGGGCAGATGCCGGCGGATGCGTTCGATGTTATCGACGCCGTTTTGCATGCCCAGGACGATGGCGTCGGGATCGAGATGCGCCGCCAGCGACTGCGCCGCCGCCTCGGTATCCAGCGACTTGACCGAGAACAGCAGCAGCTTCGCGCCGCGCACCGCGGCGGCTTCGGTCGAGGCGGCGATCGGGATGTCTTCCTGAAGGTGCAGGCCGTCGAAGCGCAGGCCTCTGCG
>JAJZPJ010000055.1:0-12784 GCA_021811225.1 Pseudomonadota bacterium | reverse complement strand
CGACGAGACGCTCCAGGATGCGCCGGGACTTGACGCCGCCGGCATCGATGTTGAGCATCAGCAGTCGCCGTTGCGGATTCGCCAGCAGATTCTGCTGCTGCCGCTCCAGCATCTCCATGTCCTCGGCGAAAATTTTTCCCTGGCCTTCGCGGATCCTGGCGGTGAGCTCTGGATCCTGCGCCTGGAAGTTGCGCGCCATGCCCCAGAAATACCAATGGGAGGTCGCCGATTCCGGCGTGAGGCTCTCCTGAGTTGGGAGAAATAAACCGCCAAGCCTACAACATATTGCATAACTTAAATAATTGACATTATCACTATCAGAGGTTCACCCCTGCCGAAAGGATCGAATGACATGGCGGCCTCCAAAGCGGGCTACAATGCCCTTCTTTCGGAATGGCAATGTGAGATCAAGCAAAGTAGACCATGCGCTGCAGCGCATACCGGCTTATCTCTTACTTCGGGAACTTATTCGCGATCCGGCCGCAATCGGTGCGATATGTTCCAGTTCGACCTCGCTCGCCAACCGCATGGCCGCGTGGGTCGATCCAGAGCAAGAAGGCTGGGTCATCGAGCTTGGCGGCGGCACGGGCGCCATCACGGCAGCCTTGCTGCGGCACGGCGTCGCCGTCGATAGGCTGATCGTCATCGAAAAATCCAAGCGCCTGGCCAAGCATTTGCGCGCGCGCTTTCCGGGCATTCACATTCTTCAGGGCGATGCTGCGGACATCGGCGCGATCACCAAGGGAGACGTCGCGGCAGTCGTATCGGGGCTGCCCTTGCGCTCCATGCCGCCGGATGCGGTGAGCCGGGTCACCACCGCATGCGCCACGACGCTGGGAGCCAAAGGCCGTTTGATTCAGTTCACCTATTGGCCGCGCCCGCCCTCGCCGTGGTTATCGGCCGGATTGATTCAAGCGGCGAGCGACATGGTCTGGCGCAACCTGCCGCCAGCGCGGGTCGAAGTTTTCACCCACTCGAACAACAGCTAGGCTAGCGATGCGCAGTGCCACTGACCCGAGCCAGACGCTGATCGTGCCGGGTGCATCACCACGAGGTTTCCCGCTCGGCCGAGGCGGTTATGTTATGGACCGACAGATCGGCACCGTTGAATTCCTGCTCCGGGTCCAGGCGCAGACCGACAAAATATTTCAGCATCCCATACACGACGAAACCGCCCGCGAGCGCGATCGCCACACCTAAGAGGGTGCCGGCAAGTTGCGACATCAGGCTGACGCCTCCCGAACCGCCCAGGCTCTTGAGCCCGAAAATGCCAGCGGCGATGCCGCCCCAGGTCCCGCAGATGCCGTGCAATGGCCAGACGCCGAGAACGTCGTCGATTTTCCAGCGGTTCTGGGTCAGCGTGAACATCCAGACGAACAGCGCGCCGGCGATGCCGCCGGTGATTAGCGCGCCGATCGGGTGCATCACGTCCGAGCCGGCGCAAATCGCCACCAGGCCGGCGAGCGGTCCGTTGTGCACGAAGCCGGGGTCATTCTTGCCCGCCACCAGTGCCGCGAGGGTACCGCCGACCATCGCCATCAGCGAGTTGATCGCGACCAAACCTGAAACCTTTTGCAGCGATTGGGCGCTCATCACGTTGAAGCCGAACCAGCCGACGGTGAGTATCCAGGCGCCGAGGGCAAGAAAGGGAACGCTTGACGGAGGGTGGGCGGCCACCGCCCCATCCTTGCCGTAGCGCCCGCGCCGCGCACCGAGCAGGATCACCGCGCTCAGACCGATCCAGCCACCCATCGCATGCACCACCACGGAACCGGCGAAGTCATGGAATTCCGCACCGAAAGTGCGCAGCAACCACGCCTGTATGCCGTATGCATGGTTCCAGGCGATGCTCTCGAAGAAGGGATAGACGAACCCGACCAGCAGAAAGGTGGCGGCGAGCTGCGGATAGAACTTTGCGCGTTCGGCGATGCCGCCCGACACGATGGCCGGAACCGCGGCAGCGAAAGTCAGCAAGAAGAAGAATTTGACCAGCTCGTAGCCGTTCTTCTGTGCCAGCACCTCGGCGCCGGAGAAGAAATTGATGCCGTAGGCGATGCCATAGCCGATGAAAAAATAGGCCAAGGTTGACACCGCGAAATCGACGAGGATTTTCACCAGTGCATTGATCTGGTTCTTCTTGCGTACCGTTCCGAGTTCGAGGAAGGCGAATCCGGCGTGCATCGCCAGGATCATGATGGCACCCAGCAGGATGAACAGGACATCGCTGGCGTTCTTGAGATTCTCCATTTTGGGGCTCCGTTTGCACTAATCGGAAGCATCTAGCAAAAAACGCACCAAAATGGTCACATCATGTCATTCAAACACTTATAAGTTTCTATAGAACAAGCGCAGAGGATATAGCACCTCCATGGTGCAATATAAGCATTGGCCGCACCAATATGGGGTTATTCGCCTTGTTCAGGAGTGTAAGCTCTGGGCAGAAGCGCCCACATTTTCCCTTTTTGATGCATCTTGCCGGCTTGATCTCCGGCGGCATCCCCCGAGCCCCAGTAGAAATCCGCGCGCACCGGGTCGCGGATGGCGCCACCCGTGTCCTGGGCCAGCATCAGTCTCGATAGCGGGCGCTCGCTGTCCGGATAGGTGGTGACGAGCCAGACCGGAGCACCCAGGGGGGTGAATTTCGGATCGACGGCGATGCTGCGTCCGGGACTGAGCGCTACCCCGAGCGCCCCCGGCGGTCCTTCCCCGGTGAGCGGCAACTCGTGGAAGAAGACCATGCTCGGATTGGCATCGAGCATCTGCTGTTGAAGCTTGGGGTGGGCCTTGGCCCAGGCCTTGATGCTCTGCATCGAGACCTGCCCGGGTTTCAGTTGGCCGTGGTCGATCAGCCAGCGTCCGATCGATCGGTACGGGTGGCCGTTCTGGTCGGCATAACTGACGCGAACTCGACTGCCGTCGTCGAGCTGTATCTGACCCGAACCCTGGATCTGCATGAAGAACAGGTCGATGGCATCATCGACCCAGAACAACACGTCGTCGTTTTGCCGGGCCCTGTCCCATTCCGCGCGCGAATAGTAGGGCACCAGCCGTCGGCCTTCGATTCTGCCGCGCAGGCGCATGTGCTTGAGTTCCGGATAGAGGTCGCCGAGTTCGACGTCGATGAGGTCGGAGGGCACACCCTGGACCGGATAGAGGTAGGGCGGCTTGCGGGTGCGGCTGCCATGCAGGACGGGCTCGTAGTAGCCGGTGATCAGACCGTCCCGTCCGCCGTCGGGATTGACGAGCTGCCAAGGCCGGAATTGCGCCTCGAACCAGGCGGAGAGCGCCGGGCCATCCCGCTGCTCCAGGGCGCGCGCAGACGCGCAGGTCTGCGCCCACAGCTCCCTTTTTTCCAGCGCATCGCACGAAAGCAGAAAGTCGGCGAATACCGGCGCGAGATCTTCCTTGCCCCAACCGGGAAGATCGTCCCAGGTCGCCGGCTGGAGCGGCTTGGCAGGCGGCGGCGCCTTCTTAGGTACCGGGCATACGGGACAGCGCAGCGGAGCCGGGGCGGGGGGCTGGACGGCACAGCCGGCAAGCAGCAGGACGGCCAGGGCAACGAATATTCGGGACATGGTTCTGTTAGAGTTTCGGGTTTCCGAGTCCGCAAGCTTACCTGAGGCGAGTTCCAGAGGGGGCACGTCCGAGTCCGATGCGGGCCGCTCGACATGACCGAACGGAGTGACCCGATGGAAGATCTATCCCGTTTTCTGGCACGCGCCGAGGCATTGTTGGCGCGCGTCGAAGCCCTGCTGCCGGCGCCGCTGCCGGCCCCCGACTGGCAAGCGGCCGTCGCCTTCCGCTGGCAAAAGCGCAACGGCCGCGGCCATCTTCAGGCCGTGCGCAAACCCCATCATATCCGCCTCAAGGACCTGCAGGGTATCGAGGAGCAGAAGGCGCGCATCGAGCAGAACACGCGCCAGTTCGTCGCCGGCAGGAGCGCCAACAATGTGCTGCTCACCGGCGCGCGCGGCACCGGCAAGTCCTCTTTGGTGAAAGGCGTGCTCGATCAATATGCCGCCAAGGGTCTGCGCCTGATCGAGGTGGATAAGAACGACCTCACCGACCTGGCAGAAATCGTCGACCTGATCGACGGCCGACCGGAGCGCTTCGTCATCTTCTGCGACGACCTCTCTTTCGAGACCAGCGAGCCCGGCTACAAGGCCTTGAAGAGCGTGCTCGACGGCTCGATCGCCGGCATGCCCGACAATCTGCTGCTCTACGCCACTTCCAACCGGCGCCACCTGATGCCCGAGTATCTGGCGGAGAACGCCGATGCCAGGCACATCGGCACGGAAATTCACCCGGGCGAAACGGTGGAGGAGAAGATTTCGCTGTCCGAGCGCTTCGGCCTGTGGCTCTCCTTCTATCCCTTCGACCAGGAACACTACCTGTCCATTTGCGCCCATTGGCTGCGCGAGTACGGCCTGAGCGACAAGGAGATCGAAGCGGCTCGCGGCGAGGCGCTGCAGTGGGCGCTGATGCGCAGTTCGCGCAGCGGCCGCGTCGCCTGGCAGTTCGCCCGCGACCACGCCGGGCGCAAAGGCGGAAGAACCGCCCACAAAGCGCCCAAGTCTTGAAGATCGTCGATGTCGCCGCCGCGGTGATTCTTCGCCCCGACGGCAGCTTCCTGCTCGGTCGACGGCCGCCCCGCGGCTTCTATCCCGGCTACTGGGAATTCCCCGGCGGCAAGGTGGA
This sequence comes from Pseudomonadota bacterium, assembly GCA_021811225.1. Taxonomy (GTDB): domain Bacteria; phylum Pseudomonadota; class Gammaproteobacteria; order Burkholderiales; family Rhodocyclaceae; genus CAIYYX01. The sequence continues at coordinate 8,086 of JAJZPJ010000055.1, read as the reverse complement.
GGCAGGCGAGACGCCTCGGGAAGCGCTGGTGCGCGAGCTGCAGGAGGAGCTTGGGATTTGCGTCTTGCAGACCCACCCTTGGCTCACCCGCGAATTTCATTACGAGCACGCCGATGTGCGCCTGCATTTTTTCCGCGTGCTGCGCTGGGCGGGCGAATTGAGGATGCTGCAGCACGACGCGATCGATTGGCAGAGCGCGGACAGAATCACCGTCGCGCCGCTGCTGCCGGCCAACGCGCCGGTGCTGGCGGCCTTGACCCTGCCGCCGTTCTACGCCATCAGCCACGCCGGCGAGATCGGCGTCGAGCCTCAATTGCAAGCCCTGGATCGGGCGCTGGCCCGCGGCCTGCGCCTGGTACAGTTGCGCGAGCCCCGCCTCGACGCAGATCAACGCGCCGCCTTTGTCGCTGCGGCGATCAGGCGGTGCCGGCGCTTCGGTGCGCGGGTGCTGATCAATGCCGATCTGGCGCTGGCAGAACGTGCCGGTGCCGACGGCGTACATCTGACCGCAGCGCAACTGCTGTCGCTCTCGCGCAGGCCCGGCCTCCCTTTGATCGCCGCCTCCTGCCACGACGAGCAGGAGCTGGCACAAGCGGCGCGCTTAGACCTGGACTTCGTCGTCTTGGGTCCCCTCAAGGAGACCGCCAGCCATCCTGGTCGTCGAGGGATGGGCTGGAAAGCCTTCGCTGCTCTGGCGGCGGCTTATCCGTTACCGATCTACGCGCTGGGCGGGCTGGCTCAAGAAGACATGGACACGGCCTGGGCTGCCGGTGCCCACGGCATAGCAGCGATTCGCGCTGCCTGGGAGTGAGATAGTCGGGATTCATCCGGCCATTTCGGGCGACAGCTGTTCGGGTGTCTCCAGAGAAATTCCGGCCTAATCCGGCAAGTCGGTATCTGGCGGCGGCTCGGGCACGCGGTAGTCCTCCGCCGCCCAGGCGCCCATGTCGATCTTCTTGCAGCGCTCGGAACAGAACGGGCGAAAACGGTTCTCCGTCACCCAGGCCACGGCTTTGCCGCAGGTGGGGCAAACCACCAGGCGGGGAGTGGAACCGCCGACGCTCACAGATTGCAGAAGGTCAGCTCGAAGGCGACATCGACTTCCGCCGGACGCGGGCGCAGGTCGCCATCGGGAGTGGTGAAACGGATGTTCAGCGCGTATTTGTTGGCACTGATCTCGGGAATGAAGGGGTCGCCGCGGCGTACGCGCAGGCGCAGCATCTGCGCGGTTCGACCGGCCAGCATCAACTGATAGGCGCCGTTGCCGGCGAGCTGGGCCTCGGGCCTGCCGGAGGCCCGCAAGAGGCGCAGGACTATCGACAGCCCCGCGCTGATCGGCAGGATCGGCGCCAACCAGCCGTTCAAATCCTTGCGCCGGTCACCGTCATCGCGATGCAGCCAGTAGTGGTAGGCGGGCAGATCGAACTCGCAGACGCCGCCGGGAATCGCAGCGCGGTTCTTGATCGCCATCAGCCAGTCGTTCTCGCGCAGGTACTGGCCGATCTTGCCGTGCATCGAGAGCATCTGCGCGCTCGCCTGCTCGATCTCATAGAGTGCGCCGGCGAGAGCGTCTTCGGAAATTTCGGGATTGTTGCGGAAGGACAGCAGGGTCTGGCGCTGGCGCTCGAGTTCCTGCACTAGGTCGAACTTGAGGTCGGCGCGGCCGGCGACTTCGAGAATTTCGAACAGCGTCAGAAGCGCCACATGGTGATCCATGGCATCGGCGGCGGCGACGAAATACTGCGCGCGATCGAACAGGGACTCAAGGCGCAACAGCGTGCGAATGCGCTCGCTGAGAGGATATTCGTAAGTGATCACACGCCCGCCAGGAGTGAAAAGTCGGCCAATTTTGACCGATTCGCGCCCAAACCTCAACCCGGCGAGCCGCTTTTTCGTGCGAGATCGGAATACCGGCGGTGAAGGGATTCGACTTGGGTGCGCAGCGCAGCGATGTCGCCGTCATTGACGATGACGTCATCCGCTGCTGCCAGCCGCTCTTCGCGGTTCACCTGGGCTGCCATGATGCGGCGCACTTCCGCTTCGGTCAGGCCGTTTCTCGCCATCACGCGGGCGATCTGGGTTTCTTCGGCGCAATCGACTACCGCGACGCGCGCAACGCGACTCCGATAGTTCTTCGATTCGACCAGCAGCGGCACCACCAGCACGGCATAGGGTGCGCCGGCGGCCAAGCCGGCAGCGCAGCGGCGCTCGGACTCGGCGCGGATCAGCGGATGCAGGATGGCTTCCAGGCGAGCCTTGGCCCGCCCGTCGGAGAACACCAGGCGGCGCATCGCACCCCGGTCGAGCGACCCATCGGCACCGATCATCGCCGCACCGAAGCCCTCCCGGATGGCGGCGATCGCGGCTCCCCGCGGGGCCGTCAGCTCATGCGCGATGGCGTCGGTATCGACCACCGCCGCACCGAACTCGCCGAACATCGTCGCTGCAGCGCTCTTGCCGCTGCCGATGCCGCCGGTGAGGCCGACGATCAGGACGTTCATGGTCAGTGCCCCGCCGGACAGTCGGTCACGCTGGCCGTAGGAAAAGGGGTGAGAAGTTGCGCCAGCTCGCGCGCCAGCGCATCGCTCGGGCCGCGCACCGTCAAGTGCGCCCCTGCAGCCTGCTGTTCGCGCGCCTGGACCTGCGCCGATCTGACGCCCCGCTTGATCAGTGCCTGCAGATGCTCTTCGGCGGCCTGCTGACTCTTGAACAGACCCAGAGAGATGGCGAACTGATCCGGCCCCGGCGCCGTCAGCAGGGAATAGTCGGCGAGTCCGAGGCGCTTGAGCTCTGTCATTTTCTTCTCGGCCGCCAGCCGGTCGGCCAGCGAAGGTATCAGCACCCAGTAGCCCCCGGGCTGAGTCTCGGCGGCTGCGACGCGCAGTTGCAGGTCCGGCGCCTGCGCTCCGGCCTGGGCTTGCAACCGCGCCATCTCGGCTGCATTCAATCCGCCCACCTGGCGGCAGCCTGGCGGCGACGGCGCGGCGACCGGCGCGGCAACGGTCGTCGCCTGCTGGGTCGCAGCGACGCGCAGCTTTTCCGGCGACAGCTGTTCGGCCAGGCGCTGCGGCTCGCGGCCGTCCCTTCTGGTGCCGAAGTAGCCCTGCCCCCAGGCGAAGAACAGCAGATTCGCCAGGATCAGCAGAATGAAGACGGTGCGAAAGCGCGACATGCCTCCGAATCCCTCCTCAGACTGCCGAACCGAACAGCAATCAACCGACCTTGGGCAGGCGGTCGAGCGCAGCCTGGATCTCCGCCGCGGGATAGTCGTAGTCCTCGAGCTTGCCGGCCAGGTAGCGGTCATAGGAGGCCATGTCGAAGTGGCCGTGACCGGAGAGGTTGAAGAACAGCACCTTGGGTTCCCCGGTCTTCTTGCAGTTCAAGGCCTCGTCGATCACCGCCCGGATCGCGTGGTTCGACTCCGGCGCCGGGATGATCCCCTCGGCTCGGGCGAACTGGACCCCGGCCGCGAAGGTGGCGACCTGCGGCACGGCCAATGCCTCGACTAGGCCTTCCTTGAGCAACTGCGAGACCAGCGGCGAATCGCCGTGATAGCGCAGGCCGCCGGCGTGAATCGAAGGCGGCATGAAATCATGGCCGAGGGTGTACATCAGCATCAGCGGCGTGTAGCCCGATTCGTCGCCGAAGTCGTAGGCATAGTGTCCCTTGGTCAAGGTCGGACAGGAGCTCGGCTCGACCGCGACCAGGCGCACCTTCTTGCCCGCCGCCTTGTCGGCGAAGAAGGGAAAAGCCACGCCGGCGAAGTTCGAACCGCCGCCGCAGGGCGCGAAGATCATGTCGGGGTAGACCTTGATTTTTTCGAACTGCTTCTTCGCCTCCAGTCCGATCACCGTCTGGTGCAGCAGCACGTGATTGAGCACCGAGCCCAGTCCGTACTTGGTATCGTCGCGTCCGGCCGCCTCCTCGACCGCCTCGGAGATCGCCAGACCGAGCGAGCCGGGGTTGTTCGGATCCCGGGCCAGCGCGTTGCGCCCCGACTGGGTCAGGTTGGTCGGGCTGGCCAGAACCTCGGCGCCCCAAGTCTGCATCATCGAACGGCGGAACGGCTTCTGCTCGTAGCTGACCTTGACCATATAGACGCGCAGTTCGATCTCGAACATCTGCGCCGCGAAAGCCAGGGAAGAGCCCCACTGCCCGGCGCCGGTCTCGGTGGTCATGCGCTTGATGCCGGCCTGCTTGTTGAAATAGGCCTGGGCAACGGCCGAGTTCGGCTTGTGCGAGCCGGCCGGCGAAACGCTCTCGTTCTTGTAATAGATCTTGGCCGGCGTGCCCAGCATCTTCTCCAGCCGCTCGGCCCGGCACAAGGGCGAGGGCCGCCACAGACGATAGATCTCGCGCACCGGTTCCGGAATCGGGATCCAGCGCTCCGCCGACATCTCCTGCTCGAGAATGGGCATGGAAAAAATCTGCAGCATCTGTTCCGGCCCGACCGGCTTGCCGTCCGGTCCCAGCGGCGGCGCCGGCGGATTGGGCATGTCGGCGACGACGTTGTACCAGTGGGTCGGCATCTCCGACTCGTCGAGAATCACCTTGTGTGCGGCCATCTTGTCTCCTCCTCGTTATGGGTTACGTCCGGAAACTTCAGGCCACTGTATACAGAATACAGTGGCCTGGCAGGTTGACCCAGATCAACAGCCCCCGCCATCTTTCCGGCAGCCAATCGCTTCAGTCCAGTTCCCGGTCCATCCGGGCGAGTCCCTGAAGGACCAGATTATCGCTACCCAGAAACGGAATGCCCAGCAGCGGCGCGAGATTTTCAGCAGCGCCGCCCGAGAGCAGACAGACGGCACCGGCTTGATCCGCCAGCGGCGCGAACATTCTTTCGATCGCGCCGACCGTCGCCTGCAGGCAGCCGCTGACGATGGCATCCTCGGTATTGCGCGGCACCGCCTTGAACTCGCCCGTTGCGAGCGGCAGTTGGGCGGTATTGCCAGCCAGCGCCGCGCGCATCAGATCGATGCCGGGAAGGATCAGCCCTCCCTGAAACACCCCGGCGCCATCGAGCACGTCGATGGTCGTAGCCGTGCCGGCAGTGACGACCAGGCAGGCTCCCTGGCGCTGCGCCCTCGCACCGACCAGCGCCGCCCATCGATCGGCGCCGAGCTGCCCGGGATCCTCGTAGGAATTTTTCACGCCGCATTGCTCGACGCGGCTGCCCATCCAGAGCAAGGGCACGCCGAGCTTCGCCGCGGCAGCTTCGATCGCCTGGCCCGCCCGCTCGCCCGCGACGTTGCAGGCGAGCGCTCGCCGCGGACGCGGCAGCGCGCCGAGCAACCGGGGCAGGCGAGCGATATCGGTGAGCGACAGCGCCCCCTGCTCCAGCCATCGACCTTGGGCATTCAGACCCCACTTGAGGCGGGTATTGCCGCAGTCGAGGCAGAGGACGGTCATGCCGGCCGCAGCGTCACTTCGCCGCTGATGACCCGCTGCGTTCCCGCCGCCGTTGCCAATAGCAGTGCGCCATCGCTATCGACGCCGCGACAGAACCCTTCGAGCGGCTCGGCAAAGTCGGAGAGCAGGCGCACCGCGCAGCCCTGAAGAGCATGCTTCTCCAGCCACTGATCCCGCACCGAGGAGAACCCCTCTGCGGCGAAGCGGGCCAGCACTTCGGACAAGGCCTCTAGCACCCGCGCGAGCAAGGCGCTGGCGGTAGGCAAAGGCAGGCCGAGGTCGGCCAGCGCCGCGGCCGTCAACTTCAGGTCCTCGGGCAGGTCGGGCGGCCGGCGCAGGTTGATCCCGATACCGATCACCACCGCCTGCGGCCGTGCGCCGGACGCGAGCTCGATCAGCACACCGGCCAGCTTGCGGCCACTCAACAGCACATCGTTTGGCCACTTCAGGGCGATACCGGGCAATCCCAGTCCCTCGAAAGCCCGTGCCAGGGCGACGCCAACGGCCAACGACAACCCCGCCAAGGCGGCATCGGGCGGCGGACGCCAGAGCAGGGAGAAGGTCAGACTGTCGTCCGCGCCCGAAAACCAGCTGCGGCCCCGTCTGCCGCGACCGGCGGTCTGGCGTAGCGCCGCGAGTACGCGGCCGGAAGGGGCACCGCTCTCCGCCTGGAGCAACAACCGGGCATTGGTGGAATCGCATTCGGCCATCACCTCCAGGTCGAAACGGCGGGACAACTGCCCGAGTTCGGCGGCGACGGCGGCAACGGAGAGCGGCTTTTCGGTTGAGGCAGCCGAACTCACGCGCTTGGGGATAGAACTCTCATGCGTCGATTATAGGTGAAGATTTATCCGCACTTTTCGCATCCTCCATCCCGAGTTCCTGGATTTTGCGCGTGATCGTGTTGCGGCCGATGCCGAGCAGATGCGCCGCCTCGATGCGGCGCCCGCCCGAGGCGGCCAGGGCGCGGTGGATCAGGGCGCGCTCGAAGTCGCGCGACAGCCGCTCGAAGACGCTGCCGGGGGTCACGGCGATCAGGCGGTCGGCCTCCGCCCCGAGGGCATCGAGCCAGTTTTGCGGAGCTTCGCGGGACGCCTGCTCGCGCAGTTCGACGGGCAGGTCGGCAACCTCGACGGTCTGACCCGGCGCCATGACGGTGAGCCAGTGGCAGAGGTTCTCCAACTGACGCACATTGCCCGGAAATTCCAGCCCTGCCAGGTAGTTCAAGGCGGCCTCGGACAGGCGCTTGGGTTCGACCTTGAGATCCTGCGCGCTCTTCTGCAGGAAATGCTTGGCCAAGAGCGGAATGTCTTCGTGACGCTCGCGCAGCGTCGGCAGGCGCAGGCGGATGACGTTCAGGCGGTGGAACAGGTCTTCGCGGAACAGGCCCTGCTTCACCCGCTCTTCGAGGTTCTGGTGGGTGGCGGCGATCACCCTGACGTTGGCCTTGACCGGCTGATGGCCGCCGACGCGGTAGAAGTGGCCGTCGGAGAGCACGCGCAGCAGGCGGGTCTGCAATTCGGCCGGCATGTCGCCGATCTCGTCCAGGAACAAGGTGCCGCCCTCGGCCTGCTCGAAGCGCCCCCGGCGCTGCGCCTGGGCGCCGGTGAAGGCGCCGCGCTCGTGGCCGAACAGCTCCGACTCCAGCAGGTCGCGCGGAATCGCCGCGGTATTGATGGCGATGAAGGGCTTCTCGGCGCGCGGGCTGTGCCGGTGCAGGGCACGCGCCACCAGTTCTTTGCCGGTGCCGGATTCGCCGTTGATCAGCACCGTGGCGTGCGACTGGGAAAGACGTCCGATGGCGCGGAACACCTCCTGCATCGGGCCGGCGTGGCCTAGGATCTCCGGCGTGATGCTGGAGACCTCGGCCACCGCATTCTGGCGCGCGCTCTCGCCGAGAGCGCGGCGCACCAGCTCGACCGCCTGATCGACGTCGAAGGGCTTGGGCAGGTATTCGAAAGCGCCGCCCTGGAAAGCCGATACCGCCGAGTCCAGATCGGAATAGGCGGTCATGATGATGACCGGCAGATCAGGGAAGTGCGTCTTGATGTGGCGCAGCAGATCGAGCCCGGATTGCCCGGGCATGCGGATGTCGGACACCAGCACCTGCGGCAGGTCGCCGCCTTCCAGCGCCGAGAGCGCTTCGGCCGTCGAGGCGAAGCTGCGGTAAGGAATGTCCTCGCGCGCCAGCGCCTTCTCGAACACCCAGCGAATCGAACGATCGTCGTCGATGATCCATACCGGGTTCATTTTGTGGCCTCGTTCTTGCCATGGTTCAGCGGCAACAGGATGGTAAAACAGGTACGGCCCGGGTGGCTGTCGACCTCGATGGTGCCGTGGTGCTGATGCACGAAGCTCTGCGCCAGGGTGAGGCCGAGGCCGCTGCCGCCGTCGCGGCCGGAGACGAGCGGATAAAAGATCCTGTCGCGAATCTCTTCTGGGATGCCGGGGCCGTTGTCGATCACCTGCAGCTCCAGCGCCAAGTGGTAGCGACGCTTGGCCAGCGTCACCTGGCGCGCGGCGCGGGTGCGAAACACGATCTCCCCCTTTCCGTCCATCGCCTGCGCGGCATTCCGGGCGATATTGAGGATGGCCTGGATCAGTTGCTCACGATCACCGGTCAGTTCGGGCAAAGAGGTATCGTAGTCGCGGCGCACGACGACCCCGGTGTATT
>JAJZPJ010000054.1 GCA_021811225.1 Pseudomonadota bacterium | reverse complement strand
CCGTCAGCGGAGCGTGATCGCTGAAGCGTTGCGCCTTGAAGACGGAGGCTGCGCGGGCTGTTTCGGCCAGACCGGGCGAGGCGATCTGGTAATCGATCCGCCAGCCGACGTTCTTGGCCCAGGCCTGACCCCGGTTCGACCACCAGGTGTAGGCCTCGCCGCTGGCCTCGGGATAAAGTCTGCGATAGACATCCACCCAGCCCAGCTGATCGAACACGCCGGCCAGCCACTCGCGTTCCTCGGGCAGGAAGCCAGAATTCTTCTGGTTCGATTTCCAGTTCTTGAGGTCGATTTCCCGGTGGGCGATGTTCCAGTCGCCGCACAGCACCACCTCCCGGCCGCTGCCGCGCAGGGCTTCGAGCTTGGGCCGGAACAGTTCCATGAAACGGAACTTGGCCTGCTGCCGCTCCTCGGAACTGGAGCCCGAGGGCAGATAGAGCGAGACCACCGACAGCTCGCCGAAATCGGCCTGCAGGTAGCGGCCCTCGGCGTCGATCTCGGGTATGCCCAGGCCTTCGATCACCCGGTCTGGCGTGCGCCTGGCGTAGATGCCGACGCCGCTGTAGCCCTTCTTCTCGGCGCAGTGGAACCAGCCCTCGAAACCGGCCGGCCGCTTCAGGGCATCGGAGAGGTCGTCGTGCTGCGCCTTCAGTTCCTGCAGGCAGACGATGTCGGCATCCTGTCCGGGCAGCCAGTCGTGCAGGCCCTTGGCCGCCGCCGAACGGATGCCGTTGAGGTTCAGTGAAATGATGCGTAGCATGTGGGGCTTTTCGCGGCGGGAGGGGGAGCAGTGGATTTTAGCCGGGATTTCATCGCATTCGCCTGCGCGCGGAGCGCACTGCGCTTCGGCGAGTTCAAGACCAAGGCGGGCAGGCTGTCGCCCTATTTCTTCAACGCCGGCTCGTTCGACGACGGTGCCGCGCTGGCGCAACTCTCCGACTTCTATGCGCGCGCCATCCTGGCTTCGGGCATCGTCGTCGATACCCTGTTCGGCCCGGCCTACAAGGGCATCCCGCTGGTCGCCGGCACCGCCATGGCGCTGGCACAGAAGGGCCGCAACCTGCCCTTCTGCTTCAACCGCAAGGAGGCCAAGGACCACGGCGAGGGCGGCACGCTGATCGGCGCGCCGCTGAAGGGGCGGGTGTTGATCGTCGACGACGTGATCTCCGCCGGCACCTCGGTGCGCGAATCGGTCGAATTGATCCGCGCCGCCGGCGCCGAGCCGGCCGGCGTGCTCATCGCGCTCGACCGGATGGAGCGGGGCACGGGAGAGCTCTCGGCGGTGCAGGAGGTCGAGCGCAATTACGGCGTGCCGGTGGTCAGCGTCGCCAGCCTGGACGACCTGATCGCCTATCTGGGGGACCACCCCGATCTGCAGCGCAATCTCTCGGCGGTAGCCGACTACCGCGCGAGATACGGGGTCAAGGACGGGGCGCCGTAGGCCGTGACAGTCTCGGCACGCTACGGAGTAGGCCCTCTGTCCTTTACTCACCCGTCAGACGTTGCTTCAGCAGCTCATTCACCTGCTGCGGATTGGCCCGGCCGCGGGTGGCCTTCATCAACTGGCCGACCAGCGCGTTGAAGGCCTTCTCCTTGCCGGCGCGGAACTCCTCGACCGACTTCGGATTGGCCGCCAGCACCTCGTCGATGATGGCTTCGAGCGCGCCGGTATCCGAGATCTGGCGCAGGCCCCGGGCCTCGATCACGGCGTCGGCATCCTGGGCCTCGCCCGCCCACAGCGCGTCGAACACCTCCTTGGCGATCTTGCCGGAGATCGTGCCGTCGGCGATGCGCCGGATCATGCCGGCGAGCCTTGCCGCCGACAGCGGCGCCGCCGCGATGTCGAGTTCCGCGGCGTTGAGCCGCGCCGACAGCTCGCCCATCACCCAGTTGGCGCAGAGCTTGGCGGTTTTGACATCTGCGGCTCCGGCCGCCGCGGCGCAGTCCTCGAAGTAGCGCGCCGTCGCCAGCGTCGCGGTGAGCGCTCCGGCATCGTAGGCGGAGAGCTGGTAGTCGCGCTCGAAACGGTCCTTCATCGCCGCCGGCAGCTCGGGCATCGCGGACTTCACCTCGGCGATCCAGGCGGGCGAAATCTCCAGCGGCAGCAGGTCCGGGTCGGGGAAATAGCGGTAGTCCTGCGCGTCTTCCTTGCTGCGCATCGCGCGGGTCTCGCCGCTGTCGGGATCGAACAGCACGGTGGCCTGCTCGATGGCGCCGCCGTCCCCGATCCGCTCGATCTGCCACTTCACCTCGTAGTCGATCGCCTGCTGCATGAAGCGGAAGGAGTTGAGGTTCTTGATCTCGCGCCGGGTGCCGAGCTTGTCGGAACCCTTGGGCCGCACCGAGACGTTGGCGTCGCAGCGGAAGGAGCCCTCCTGCATGTTGCCGTCGCAGATGCCGATCCACTGCACCAGCGCGTGCAGCGCCTTGGCGTAGGCCACCGCCTCGGCCGCCGAGCGCATGTCCGGCTCGGTGACGATCTCCAGGAGCGGCGTGCCGGCGCGGTTCAGATCGATGCCCGACTTGCCGTGGAAATCCTCGTGCAAGGACTTGCCGGCGTCCTCTTCCAGGTGCGCGCGGGTGAGTTGGACGGTCTTCTCGTAGCGGCCGTCGTTCTGGCCGACGGCGATGGCGAGCGAGCCGCCGGACACCACCGGAATCTCGTACTGGCTGATCTGGTAGCCCTTGGGCAGGTCGGGATAGAAGTAGTTCTTGCGGGCGAAGATCGAGCGCGGCGCGATGGCCCCGCCCACCGCCAGGCCGAACCTGATCGCGCAGGCGACCGCGGCGCGGTTCAGCACCGGCAGCACGCCGGGCAGCGCGATGTCGACGGCGCAGGCCTGGACGTTGGGTGCGGCGCCGAAGGCGGTGGAGGCGCCCGAGAAGATCTTCGAGTTCGTTCGGAGCTGGGCGTGCGTCTCCAGGCCGATCACCACTTCCCACTGCATCAGATATCCTCCGGCATGCGCAGGTGCCAGTCGGTCGCCTGTTGGTAGCGATGCGCGACATTGAGCATGCGCGCCTCGTCGAAATAGTTGCCGATCAGTTGCAGGCCGACCGGCAGGCCGCCGGCGCCGAAGCCGCAGGGGATCGACATCCCGGGCAGGCCGGCGAGATTGACCGCGATCGTGTAGATGTCGGAGAGGTACATCGCCACCGGATCGTCGCTCTTGGCGCCGACATCGAAGGCGACGCCGGGCGAGGTCGGGCCCATGATCACGTCGCAGTGCTCGAAGGCCTGGGCGAAATCGTCGGCGATCAGCCGGCGGATCTTCTGCGCCTGCAGGTAGTAGGCGTCGTAGTAGCCGTGGGAGAGCACGTAGGTGCCGATCAGGATGCGCCGCTTGACCTCGGCGCCGAAGCCCTGGGCCCGGCTCTTGCAGTACATGTCGAAGAGATCCGAATACTCCGGGGCGCGGTGGCCGTAGCGCACGCCGTCGAAGCGGGACAGGTTGGAGCTGGCCTCGGCCGGGGCGATGACGTAATAGGCCGGCACCGACAGGCCGGAGTTGGGCAGGCCGACCTCGACCGTGACCGCGCCCGCCTTGCGGTACTCGGCCAGCGCCGCGTCCACCGCGGCGCGCACGTCGTCGGCCATGCCCTCGGCGAAGAACTCACGGGGCAGGCCGATCTTCAGGCCCGCCAGGGGCTGGTCCAGGTCGCGGGCGTAGTCCTCGACGGGCCGGGCGAGCGAGGTCGAGTCGCGGGGATCGAAGCCGGCCATCGCCGAGAGCAGCAACGCGCAGTCCTCGGCCGACTTGGCCATCGGTCCGCCCTGGTCGAGCGAGGAGGCGAAGGCGATCATGCCGTAGCGCGAGACCACGCCGTAGGTGGGTTTCAGCCCGGTCAGGCCGCACAGCGCCGCCGGCTGCCGGATCGAGCCGCCGGTGTCGGTGCCGGTGGCGGCCGGCGCCAGGCGCGCCGCGACGGCCGCCGCCGAGCCGCCCGAGGAGCCGCCGGGCACCTTCGCGGTGTCCCAGGGATTTCTCACCGGGCCGAAGAAGGAGGTCTCGTTGGAGGAGCCCATGGCGAACTCGTCCATGTTGGTCTTGCCCAGCGTCACCAGCCCCGCCGCCTTGAGAAGCTGCACCACGTGGGCGTCGTAGGGGCTGACGAAGTTCGCCAGCATCTTCGAGCCGCAGGTGGTCGCCCAACCCTCGGTGCAGAAGATGTCCTTGTAGGCGAGCGGAATGCCGGCGAGTGCGCCGGCCCCGCCCGCGGCGATGGCGGCGTCGGCCTGCCCGGCCTGGGCCAGGGTCTTGTCGCGATCGACGCTGATGAAGGCGTTGAGGGTCGGATTGAGGCGTTCGATGCGTTCGAGAAACAGCGTCGAGAGCTCGACGCTGGAGATCTTCTTCTGCGCCAGCGCCGCCGACAGCTCCCTGAGCGAGGCCTTGATCATTCGACCACCCTGGGCACCAGGTACAGCCCGGCCTCGACCTCGGGCGCGACCGCCTGGTAGGCCGCGCGCCGGTCTTCCTCGGTGACGACGTCCTCGCGCAGCCGCTGGGTGAGATCCATGGCGTGGGCCATCGGCGCGATGCCGCGGGTGTCCACCGCCTGGAGCTGCTCGATCAGGGCGAAAACGCCGTTCAACTGGTCGCGCGTCTGCGCCGCTTCCGCAGCGGAAATCTCGATGCGGGACAGCCGCGCGATCCGCGCTATCTGGTCAAGGTTCAAGGGCATACGGTCACACGCCGGGCTGTGTTGTAAAGCCCGATAGGTTATCATATTGCAGCGTTTTCCCTGCACCGCCGACCAGCCCCACCTTTTAGCGAAAGTCCCCGATGTTCAGCTTTCTCCGCTCCTACTTTTCCAACGACCTGGCGATCGACCTGGGCACCGCCAACACCCTGATCTACGTGCGCGGCAAGGGCATCGTCCTGAACGAGCCGTCGGTGGTGGCGATCCGCACCGAGGGCGGTCCCAACGCCAAGAAGACCATCCAGGCGGTGGGCATGGCCGCCAAGCAGATGCTCGGCAAGACCCCGGGCAACATCACCGCCATCCGGCCGATGAAGGACGGGGTGATCGCCGACTTCACCGTCACCGAGCAGATGCTGAAGCAGTTCATCAAGCGGGTGCACGACTCGCGCCTGCTGCAGCCCAGTCCGCGCATCATCATCTGCGTGCCCTGCGGCTCGACCCAGGTCGAGCGCCGCGCCATCAGGGAGTCGGCGCTGGGCGCCGGGGCGAGTCAGGTGTACCTGATCGAGGAGCCGATGGCGGCGGCCATCGGCGCCGGCATGCCGGTCTCCGACGCCACCGGCTCGATGGTGGTGGACATCGGCGGCGGCACCACCGAGGTGGGCGTGATCTCGCTCGGCGGCATGGTCTATTCGGGTTCGGTGCGCGTGGGCGGCGACAAGTTCGACGAGGCGATCATCAACTACATCCGCCGCAACTACGGCATGCTGATCGGCGAAGCCACCGCCGAATCGATCAAGAAGGAGATCGGTTCCGCCTTCCCCGGCTCCGAGGTCAAGGAGATGGAGGTCAAGGGCCGCAACCTGGCCGAAGGCATCCCGCGCAGCTTCACGATCTCCTCGAACGAGATCCTCGAAGCACTGACCGATCCCTTGAACCAGATCGTCAGCGCGGTCAAATCGGCGCTGGAGCAGACCCCGCCCGAACTGGGCGCCGACATCGCCGAGAAGGGCATGGTGCTGACCGGCGGCGGCGCGCTCTTGCGCGACATCGACCGGCTGTTGATGGAAGAGACCGGCCTGCCGGTGATCGTCGCCGAGGATCCGCTCACCTGCGTCGTCCGCGGTTCGGGGCTGGCGCTGGAAAAGATGGACAAATTGGGCAGTATTTTTGCGAACGAATAGACGCCGCTCCGTGTAGTTTGGTACAGGCACGGGAACTTGTACCCCTGCCCGCGTTCTCATCCCTCAAACCTCCGGAGCAGGCGAAACTCCATTGATGTCCGTCGTCGGCCAAGAGCCGCCTCCGTTTTTCAAACGCGGCCCGGCGCCCCTGGCGCGGCTGGCCTTCTTTCTCGCCCTGTCGGCTCTGCTCCTGGTGCTCGATCTGCGCTATCACACCCTGGAATGGACGCGGCAGGCGGTGGCCATCGCCGTCTATCCGTTGCAGCGCCTGGCTTATGCGCCGGCGGAAGCCTCCGGCAGCGTCGCCGGCTACCTCACCACCCTGGTCGCCGCCGAGAAGGAGAATGCCGCGCTGCGCCGCCGGCAACTGGACGACTCCCGGTTGCTGCTGCGCCAGAACGCACTGGAACAGGAAAACCGGCACCTGCGCGCCCTGCTCGAGATGAAGCAGCGTCAGACGGTGCCCAGCCAGGTGGCGGAAATCATTTATTCGGCGAGCGATCCCTTCTCCCGGCGCGTGATCATCGACAAGGGCACGCAGGCCGGCATCGTCGCGGGCCAGGTGGCGGTCGATGACCGGGGCGTGATCGGCCAGGTGACCCGCGCTTTCCCGATGCTCTCCGAAGTCACCCTGATCACCGACAAGGATCAGGCGGTGCCGGTGCAGATCCTCAGAAACGGCCTGCGTTCGGTGATCTTCGGCAACGGCGACGGCAGCCTCGAACTGCGTTTCCTATCCTCCAGCGCCAATATCCAGGTCGGCGACGAACTGGTCACCTCCGGTCTCGACGGCATCTATCTGCCCGGCCTGCCGGTGGCCAAGGTGGTGCACATCGATCGCGACACGACCTACGCCTTCGCCCATATCCGCTGCGAGCCGATCGCCGGCGTCGAGAGTCACGACCAGGTCCTGGTCCTCGGCCGGCCTAAAGCGCTGCCGCCGGCGCCGCCCGAGCCGGAAGGCAAGCCGGTCAAGGGCGGGAGGATGAGGAAATGATGCAGCCGACGCATTCCTCCAACCGCATCCTGCTCCCGGTCAGGGGCTGGTTCATCTTCATGAGCCTGCTGGCCGCCTTGTTCCTCAACATGATCCCGGCCGGGCGCTTGCCCGGCGTACCCGACTTCGTGGCGCTGGTCCTGGCCTTCTGGTGCGTGCGCGAACCGTTCAAGATCGGCATGGGCGCGGCCTTCGTGCTCGGCATCGCGATGGACGTCGTCTCGGCCGGCGTCATGGGCCAGCATTCGCTCGCCTATGTGCTGCTCGCCTTTGCCGCCACCGGTCTGTCGCGGCGCATCCTGTGGTTTCCGCTGGCCCGGCAGGCGCTGCATATCCTGCCGCTGCTCCTGGGGACGCAGCTGGTGATGTTCATCGCGCGGATGATCGCCGGCGGCGCTTTCCCCGGTTGGCTCTACTTCCTCTCCAGCTTCACCGCCTGCCTGCTCTGGTACCCGCTCACCTACCTGCTGCTGCTGCCGCAGTACCGGTCGATGGAAAAAGATGAGAACCGACCGATCTGATACTGCCTTCCCCCCGCCCCCCTTCCCCCGGAAGGGGGTGACGGTCGCTCGCTGCGAGCGGAGGAAGTTCCTGTGGAACGCTCGCAGTGCTTACGCTGCGCCGGACTCGGGGCGGCCCTTCGCCCGGCGCGGCTCTCCGGTCGCGCGCCCCGCAGGGTAGTCGCCTCATCCGTACTGAGTGATGGAATTCAAGAATCCCGAACAGGAGCTGAAGCGCTTCCACCGCCGCCTCACCGGCGCCGGCGTCTTCGCCCTGCTCGCTTTCGCGCTGCTGTTCGCCCGCTTCTTCTGGCTGCAGGTGATCCAGCACGATTACTACCAGACGCGCGCCGAGGACAACAGCATTTCGCTGGTGCCGATCCAGCCCAACCGCGGCCTGATCCTCGACCGCAACGGCGTCGTGATGGCGCACAACTATTCCGCCTACACGCTGGAGATCACCCCCTCCAAGGTGGCCAACCTGGACAAGACCATCGATGCGCTCTCGAAGATCGTCGATATCCAGCCCAAGGACCGCAAGCGTTTCAAGAAGCTGATGGAGGAGAGCCGCAGCTTCGAGTCGCTGCCGATCAGGACCCGCCTCAGCGACGATGAGGTGGCGAGGTTCGTCGCCCGCCGCTACCGCTTCCCGGGCGTCGACGTCAAGGCCCGCCTGTTTCGCCAGTATCCGCTGGGCGAGTCGGCCTCGCATCTGCTGGGCTACATCGGCCGGATCACCGACAGCGATATCGCCCGCATCGCGAGCAAGGACGAGGAAGACAACTACCGCGGCACCGAAGAGTTCGGCAAGTCCGGGCTGGAGCAGAAATACGAGTTCCAGCTGCACGGCCAGACCGGTTTCGAGCAGGTCGAGGTGGATTCCAGCGGCCGCGCCGTGCGCGTGCTGTCGCGCACTCCGCCGGTGGCCGGCGACAACCTGACGCTGACCATCGACGCCAAATTGCAGCAGGTGGCCGAGCAGGCCTTCGGCGACCAAAACGGCGCCCTGGTCGCGATCGACCCGTCGACCGGCGGCATCCTGGCGCTGGTGTCGATGCCCAACTTCGACCCCAACCAGTTCGTCGATGGCATCGATACCCAGAACTGGGATGCGCTCAACAATTCGCCCGACAGACCGATGCTCGATCGCGCCCTGAACGGCATCTATCCGCCCGGCTCGACCTTCAAGCCCTACCTGGCGCTGGCGGCGCTGCAGGACGGCAAGCGCACGCCGCAGCAGACCATCGTCGATCCCGGCTACTTCAGCTTCGGCGGCCACATCTTCCACGACGACAAGCCGGGCGGGCACGGCATCGTCGATCTGCACAAGGCGCTGGTGGTGTCCTGCGATACCTACTTCTACATGCTGGCCAACGATCTGGGCATCGAACGCATCGCCAAGTTCGTGCGCAAGTTCGGCTTCGGTCAGCGCACCGGGGTCGATATCGAGGGCGAGTCCGAAGGCGTGCTGCCCTCGCCCGAGTGGAAGAAGAAGCACTTCAAGAACCCCGAGCAGCAGCGCTGGTACGCCGGCGAGACCATCTCGATCGGCATCGGCCAGGGCTACAACGCCTACACTCCGATCCAGCTCGCCCAGGCGGTCGCCACCCTGGCCAACAACGGCGTGATGTACCGACCCCACCTGGTCAAGTTCGTCACCGACACCAAGACCGGCGTGGCCACTCCGATCGAGCCCGAGCCCGAGCGGACGATTCCGTTGAAACAGGCCGACATCGATTTCGTCAAGCAAGCCATGGTCGGCGTGGACAGCGACAAGGACGGCACCGGCGCCGGCGCCTTCGCCGGGGCCGGCTATACCTCGGGCGGCAAGACCGGCACCGCCCAGGTGTATAGCCTCAAGGGCGCGAAGTACGTCGAGGGCAAGACCAAGGAGGACCTGCGCGACCACGGCCTGTTCATCGTCTTCGCCCCTGCCGATCATCCGAAGATCGCGCTGGCCGTGGTGGTCGAACACGGCGGTTTCGGCGCCCAGTCGGCGGCGCCGATCGCGCGCAAGGTGCTCGACTACTACCTGCTCGGCAAGCTGCCCCCGGCGCCGGCGGCGATAGCACCGGCAGATCAGACCTCGGCGGGAGCGGGACAATGATCCGCAACCTCTGGCAGCGCCTGATCGCACCGCTCGACCCGCCGCTGATGATCGTGGCCGCGTTGCTGCTGGTCTACGGTCTGGTGGTGGTGGCTTCCGCCTCGCCCGAGCGGGTCGGCGCCCAGTTGCTCAACATGCTGGTCGCCCTGGTCGTGATGCGTCTGGTCGCCCAGGTGCCGCCGCAGAAGCTGATGCACTATGCGCTGCCGGTGTTCGCCGGCGGCATCCTGCTCCTGGTCGCCGTGGCCTTGTTCGGCGACGTCTCCAAGGGCGCGCGGCGCTGGCTCAATCTCGGCTTCATGCGCATCCAGCCCTCGGAGATCATGAAGATCGCCATGCCGATGATGCTGGCCTGGTACTTCCAGAAATACGAGACCGCGCTGCGTCTGCGCGAATATCTGGTGGCGGCGCTGATTCTGCTGCTGCCGGTCGTCCTGATCGCCAAACAGCCCGACCTGGGTACCGCCATCCTGGTGCTCGCCGCCGGCTGCTACGTCATCTTCTTCGCCGGGCTGTCGTGGAAGGTGATCATCACCCTGTGCACGGCCGCGGTCGCCGCCGCGCCGGTGGCCTGGTCGATGATGCGCGACTACCAGAAGAGCCGCATCCTGACCCTGCTCAATCCCCAGTCCGATCCGCTGGGCAAGGGCTTTCACATCATCCAGTCGACCATCGCGATCGGCTCCGGCGGCATCTTCGGCAAGGGCTGGGGGCAGGGAACCCAGGCGCAGCTGGAGTTCATTCCCGAGCGCCACACCGATTTCATCTTCGCCGTGCTCTCGGAGGAACTGGGCTTGATCGGCATCAGCCTGCTGATGCTGCTCTACGCGCTCCTGGTCGGCCGCGGCCTGATGATCGCGGCCAAGGCGCCGACGCTATTCACGCGCCTGCTGGCCGGCAGCATCACCCTGATCTTCTTCACTTACGCCTTCGTCAATATGGGCATGGTCAGCGGTATCCTGCCCGTGGTCGGCCTGCCGCTGCCCTTCATCAGCTACGGCGGCACGGCGTTGGTGACCCTGTTCGTCGGCATCGGCATCCTGATGAGCATCCACAAGCACCGGATGCTGGTGCAGAAATGAGCAGAACGATTCGGCGCTGGTGGATGCTGCTGCCCGCGATCGTCCTGCTCGCCGCCTGCGGCAGCCAGCCGCCGCGCCCGACGCTCGAACGCGGCCCGGCGCCCAATGCCGGAGCGGCGCCGGCGAAAAGACCGGCGCCGATGCAAGGCGGCGGCTATTACCAGGACGATGGCCCCGGTGCCCATCCGCCAAAAGACCTCTTGTCCATCCCCGATGCGGTGCCCAGGTGGGAGCCGCTGAACCAGGCCGCCAACCGGCCCTACTCGGTGTTCGGCCGCGAATACGTGCCGCTGACCCACCTGGAACCCTACAGCGCGCGCGGCATGGCGAGCTGGTACGGACGCAAGTTCAACGGCCAGAAGACCTCCGACGGCGAGATCTACGACATGTACGGGATGAGCGCCGCCCATCCGACGCTGCCGATCCCGAGCTATGCCCGGGTCACCAACCTGAACAACGGCAGATCGGTGGTGGTGCGCATCAACGACCGCGGCCCCTTCCTGGAGAATCGTCTGATCGATCTCTCCTACACCGCTGCGGCGAAGCTCGGCATCATCGGCAACGGCAGCGCTCCGGTCGAGGTGGACAGCATCTTGCCCGGCCAGACGCAGATAGCCAAGGCGCCCGATCCGATCGAGCAGATCGTCGAGGCCGCGCAGGCCGCACAGGCGACCCAGGCCAGCGCCCCGGAGGCGCCCGCCCGGCTGCCGGAGACGCAGGACGTCGGCGGCGTCTACCTGCAACTGGGCGCCTTCGGCAACCGGGACAACGCGGAGGGGTTCAAGTCCCGCCTCGAGGGCGAACTGCAGGATCTCGGCGGCAAGCTGCTGATCAGCGCAACGAACGGCATCTACCGGGTGAAGCTGGGGCCCTGGCAGGACGACGCCGAGGCCCGGCGCATCGCCGAGCGCCTGCGCCGCCTGTTCAAAATCGACTCGATGCTGGTCGTGAATAACGGGCGCTAGGATGCGGCTGTTATAATTCGACGCCTGTCCCCACTTCTTTTCCCCATGAGCCCCCTGCTGTTCCTGCTGCTCCCGATCGAGGCGCTGCGATGGTCTATCTGAACGGCGAATTCATGCCCATCTCCGCGGCGAGAGTGCCGGTGATGGACCGCGGCTTCCTCTTCGGCGACGGCGTCTATGAGGTCATCCCGGTGTACTCGAAGCGGCCGTTCCGCCTCGCCGAACACCTGAAGCGACTGCGAGCCAGTCTCGCCGGCATCCGCCTGGCGAACCCGCACAGCGATGCCGAGTGGGCGCAACTGATCGGCCGCATCGTCGAGTTGGCGGACTTCCCCGATCAGCAGGTCTATGTCCAGGTGACGCGCGGCGCCGACGGCAAGCGCAACCACGCCTTCCCGAAGCTCGTCAGACCGACGGTGTTCATCATGACCGAGCCGCTGCTGCCGCCGCCGGTGGAGCAGCGCGAACTGGGCATAACCGCGGTCTCCGCCGCCGACAACCGCTGGCTGCGCTGCGACATCAAGGCCATCTCGCTGCTCGCCAACTGCCTGCTGCGCCAGCAGGCGATCGAGGCCGGCTGCGCCGAGACCGTGCTGTTCCGCGACGGCTTCCTCTCCGAGGGCGCCGCCTCGAACATCTTTGCGGTGAGAGACGGCGTGCTGCTGGCGCCGCCGAAGAACCATCTGATGCTGCCCGGCATCACCTACGACGTGATCCTGGAACTGGCGCAGCAGCACGGTCTGCCGCACCAGGTGCGCGACATTCTGGAGACGGAAGTGCGCGCCGTCTCCGAGCTGTGGATGACTTCCTCGACCAAGGAGGTCCTGCCCATCGTCAGCCTGGACGGCCGGCCGGTCGGCGACGGAAAACCGGGCGCGGTGTTCGCGCGGATGTATTCCTGGTACCAGGCGTTCAAGCGCTCGGTGATGCGCGCCGGGCAAGACGGCTGAACCGACGTGACCGAACCGCCCTCGCTGCTCGAGTTCCCCTGCGACTTCCCGATCAAGATCATGGGCCGGCGCGAAGACGGCTACGCCCAGGCGGTGCTGGCGATCGTGCAGCGCCACGCCCCCGACTTCGACGGCGCCACGGTGGAGATGCGCGCCTCGAAGCAGGGCGGCTATCTCAGCCTGACCTGCACGCTGCGCGCCACCTCGCGCGCCCAGCTCGACGCCCTGTACCGCGAGCTCTCCGCGCATCCGCTGGTCAAGGTGGTGCTGTGAGCGGGACCCTGGTCGTCCGGCGGCTCGGCCGGACCGATTACCAACCGACCTGGCGCGCGATGCAGGAGTTCACCGCGACGCGCGACGGGCAGACGCCGGACGAGATCTGGCTGCTGGAGCACCCGCCGGTATTCACGCAGGGTCTGGCCGGCCGGCCCGAGCACCTGCTGCGCGATGCCGGCGTGCCGCTCGTCAGGACCGACCGCGGCGGCCAGATCACCTACCACGGCCCGGGCCAGGTGATCGCCTACCTGCTGCTCGATCTCGCCCGGCGCGGGCTCAAGGTGCGCGAGCTGGTGGCGCGCATCGAGCAGGCGACGATCGACCTGCTCGCATCTCTTGGCAGCGAAGGGCAGCGCCTCGCCGGCGCGCCGGGCGTCTATGTCGGCGGCGCCAAGATCGCCTCGCTCGGTCTGCGCGTCAAGGGCGGCTGCAGTTATCACGGACTGTCGCTGAACGCGGACATGGACCTTTCGCCCTTCGCGGCGATCAACCCCTGCGGCTATCCGGGATTGAGGGTCACGCAGTTGCGCGATCTCGGCCTCCGCTCCGATCCGGCCGAGGTCGGCGAACTGCTGCTGCAGCAGCTGCAAAACCACATCGGGAGTCACCATGGCTGAAATCGGCGTCAAGCAGAAGGGCGAGGCCAAGACCTCGCGCATCCCGATCAAGATCGTGCCGGCGCAGACGCTGAAGAAGCCCGCCTGGATCCGCGTCAAGGCCGGCTCGGACGCGACCCGGTATAACGAGGTCAAGGGCATCCTGCGCAGCCAGCAGCTCCACACCGTCTGCGAGGAAGCCTCCTGCCCCAACATCGGCGAGTGCTTCGGCAAGGGCACCGCCACCTTCATGATCCTGGGCGACCTGTGCACCCGGCGCTGCCCGTTCTGCGACGTCGGCCACGGCAAGCCCCTGCCGCCCGACCCGGACGAGCCGGAGCAGCTCGCCCGGACCATCGCCGCCTTGCGGCTCAAGTACGTGGTGATCACCAGCGTCGACCGCGACGATCTCAAGGACGGCGGCGCCCGACACTTCGCCGACTGCATCCGCCGGGTGCGCGAGCTCTCGCCTTCGACCGTGATCGAGGTGCTGGTGCCCGACTTCCGCGGCCGGCTGGAGATCGCCCTGGACATCCTCACCGCGACGCCGCCCGACGTGATGAACCACAACCTGGAGACCGTGCCGCGCCTCTACAAGCAGGTGCGCCCCGGCGCCGACTACGCCCATTCGCTCTCGCTGCTGAAGGGCTTCAAGGAGCGCAATCCCGGCATCCCGACCAAGTCGGGACTGATGGTCGGCGTCGGCGAGAGCGACGAGGAGATCGTCGCCGTGATGCGCGAGCTGCGCGATCACGGCGTGAACATGCTGACCATCGGCCAGTATCTCGCGCCCTCCGGCCACCACCTGCCGGTGCTGCGCTACGTGCATCCGGA
>JAJZPJ010000307.1 GCA_021811225.1 Pseudomonadota bacterium | reverse complement strand
CGCGCCGCTGGAGCGCGTCGCCACGGCCAGCGAGAGCAGCCGGAGCGGCGGCCAGGGCATCACCTGGCTCAAGGCGCCGCCCGAGCAGGCGCTGCGCCAGCGCCAGGGCTTCGCGCTCTCGGATCCCGGCTGCGATCTCGCCGGCGGCATCGCAGAGATCAAGTACTGCATCCTGTGCCACCACCAGGGCAAGGACTCCTGCTCGACCGGCATGCGCGAGCCGGCCGGCGGCTTCAAGAAGAACGCCCTGGGTGTGGCGCAAGTCGGCTGCCCGCTGGACGAGCGCATCTCGGAGATGCACGAAGCCCGCGGCGAGGGCTACGCCATCGCGGCGCTGGGCATCATCTGCGTGGACAACCCGATGGTCGCGGGCACCGGCCACCGGATCTGCAACGACTGCATGAGCGCCTGCATCTACCAGAACAAGAACCACGAACCGGTGAACATTCCCGAGGCCGAGACCCGGACGTTGAAGGACGTGCTGGCGCTGCCCTGGGGCTTCGAGATCTACAGCCTGCTGACGCGCTGGAACCCCTTCAACGTCCGCCGCCCCGTCCCCCTTCCGGCGAGCGGGCGCAAGGTGCTGGTGGTCGGCATGGGACCGGCCGGCTACACCCTGGCGCACCACCTGATGAACGACGGCCACGCGGTGATCGGCATCGACGGCCTGAAGATCGAGCCGCTCGCGGCGAGCCTGTGCGGCCGCGACGGCGACGGACGCCGGCTGCCCTTCGCGCCGGTGCATGACGCCGGGGAGCTGCACGAGGAGCTCGAGGCGCGGGTCAATGCCGGCTTCGGCGGCGTCGCCGAGTACGGCATCACGGTGCGCTGGGACAAGAACTTCCTCAAGGTGATCCGTCTGCTGCTCGAGCGGCGCGAAGAATTCAGCCTCTACGGCGGGGTGCGCTTCGGCGGCGCGCTGACGGTCGAGTCGGCCTTCGCCCTGGGTTTCGATCACATCGCGCTGTGCCTGGGGGCGGGCAAGCCCACCGTGCTCGACATCGATCACGGCCTGGCGCGCGGCGTGCGCCAGGCCTCTGACTTCCTGATGGCGCTGCAGCTCACCGGCGCCGGGCGCGAGGCGACGCTGGCCAACCTGCAGGTCCGCCTGCCGGTGCTGGTGATCGGCGGCGGCCTCACCGCCATCGACACCTGCACCGAGGCCCTGGCCTACTACCCGGTGCAGGTCGGGAAATTCCTCAATCGCTACGAGCGGCTGTGCGCCGAAGAGGGCGAGGCAGCGGTGCGCGCCGCCTGGACTCCCGAGGAGACGGCGGTGGCCGACGAATTCATCGCTCACGCCCTCGCCCTGCGCGCCGAGCGAATGCTGGCACTGAAGGAAGGCCGCCCCGCCGACCTGATCGCCCTGTTGAACGACTGGGGCGGCGCGACCATCGTCTATCGCCGGCGCATGGTCGAGTCCCCCAGCTACCGCAACCACGAGGAAATCGTCAAGGCGCTGGAGGAAGGCATACGCTTCGCCGAACAATTGACGCCGCTCGCGGTCGAGGTGGACGCCCACGGGCACGCGATCGGCTTGCGCGTCAGGGCCGGCGACGGCACCGAGACCACGCTCGCGGCGCGCTCCATCCTGGTCGCCGCGGGCACCGTGCCCAACACGGTGCTGGCGCGCGAGCACGGCGGCTTCGCACTCGACGGAAAATTCTTCCAGGCCTACGCCGAGGACGGAACGCCGATCACCCCCGAGCGCTGCAGCAAGCCCGCGGCGCTGCAGGTGCTCGCCCGGATCATGGCCGACGGGCGCAGCGTCAGCTTCTTCGGCGACCTGCATCCGTCCTTCGCCGGCAACGTGGTCAGCGCCATGGCCAGCGCCAAGCAGGGCTATCCGGTGATCTCGCGCATGCTGGCACGCGCGCCGCAACAGAGCACAACGGCGGCGGCGCTGGCGACGAAGCTCGACGACCTCTTGCGCGCCCGCGTCGTCTCGGTCGCGGAGCTCGCGCCCAACATCGTCGAGGTGGTGGTGCGCGCGCCCCAAGCGGCGCGCGCCTTCCGCCCCGGGCAGTTCTTCCGCCTGCAGAACTACGAGGCGCACGCCCGGCGGGTGCGCGGAACCTTGCTGGCCATGGAGGGACTGGCGCTCACCGGCGCCTGGGTCGATCGCGAGGCCGGGCTGGTGTCGGTGATCGTCCTGGAGATGGGCGGCTCCTCCAGCCTGTGCCGCCAGTTGCAGCCCAATGATCCGGTGGTGCTGATGGGTCCGACCGGGGAGCCCACCGAGATCCCGGACAACGAGACGGTGCTGCTCGCCGGCGGCGGCCTGGGCAACGCGGTACTGTTCTCGATCGGCCAGGCGATGCGCGCCGCCGGCTCCCGCGTGCTCTATTTCGCCGCCTACCGCAACGAGGCCGACCGCTTCAAGCTGGAGGAGATCGAGGCGGCGGCCGACGTCGTCGTCTGGTGCACCGATCATGGCCCGGCGCCGGCGCCGCGCCGGGCGCAGGACAAAGCCTTCGTCGGCAACGTGGTGGAGGCGATGCGGGCCTACGCCGAGGGCGGCCTCGGCGCGACGTCCATCGCCATGAACGAGATAGACCGCGTCATCGCCATCGGCTCGGACCGGATGATGGCGG
>JAJZPJ010000306.1 GCA_021811225.1 Pseudomonadota bacterium | reverse complement strand
GCCGTGGGATCTCTTCTGAGCCGTCTCAGTATCGGCGGCAAGCTCATGCTCGCGCCGATCGCCGTACTCGCGCTGCTGCTGGTGCTTGCCGCGACGTCTTATTATGGCCTGCACCAGCAGCAAGCCGCCCTGAAAAATATCTTTCAGGTGCGCCTGCAGCACTTCAAGCTCGCCTCCGAAAGCGATGCGCAGGCGGAGAATACTTACGCCGGCACGTATCAGTTGCTGTCTGCGGCGGCGTGGTCGAATTATCCGGCCGACCGCCTGAAAGCGCTGAGCCAGAAGTTGCAGGGGCGGATCAAGGGTATCGGCGCAAATCTGGCCGAGATCGACAAGGACCAGAACACCACGGCGGAGGAAAAGGCGCTGGTCGGTGCCGCCGCCAAGCAGCTGGCGGCCTATCAGAAAGCCGCGCTGGACGTGATCGATGTCGGCATGTCCGACGTTTCCATGGCGACCACCATGATGAGCATCACCCAGAAGGAGTTCGATACGCTCAGCCTGCGGATGAATGCGCTGCTCGATCTGGAAGAAAAGCTCAGCAATGTCGCCTACGGACAGGCGACGGCCACCTCGGGCATAGTGGTGAAGATGCTGGTGGGGGTTTTGCTGCTCTCGATTGCGTTGGGGCTGGTGATCAGCTTCTTCGTCCGCAACCATACCGTCGCGGCCATCATACGGATCAAGGCGGCGGCGATGGAACTGAAGCGCGGCGATCTCACCCGGCGCGTGGAGGTGGAAGGTGCCGACGAGGTGGCGCAGATGGCGGCGGCGTTCAACGATTCGATAGCCAGCTTTCAGCAGGCGGTGAGGCGGGTGCTCGACGAAGCCAACGCCGTGACCGGGGCTTCGAAGCTGCTCTCCGAGAACGCCCACTTGGTGGCGGAAGGTTCGAACCGTCAGGCTGATGCGGCATCGGCCGTGGCGGCCACCATGGAGCAGATGACGGTGAGCGTCACGCTGATTTCCGAGAATGCTCAGCACGTGAAGGCGACGTCGAGCCAGGGTCTGAGCAATACGCTGGCCGGTGGCGAGGCGCTCGGACGCTTGGTCGGGGAAATCGTTCATGTGCGGCAGTCGTTCGATGCGATCACCGTTTCGGTGCGGGAGTTCGTGCGCAGCACGGTATCCATTGCCGGTTTGACCAAGCAGGTGAAGGATCTTGCCGACCAGACCAATCTGCTGGCGCTCAATGCTGCCATCGAGGCAGCGCGTGCCGGGGAGCAGGGTCGCGGATTTGCGGTGGTGGCGGACGAGGTGAGGAAGCTGGCGGAGCACTCATCGACGGCGGCAAACGATATCGACGGGGTGACGAAAGCGCTGGCGGAGCAAGCGGGCATAGTCGAACAATCGCTCGATGCGGGGACCCATTCGCTGGGCAGCAGCCAGACGCACCTGGACGAACTCGATCGGGTGTTCACTTCTGCGCGCGAATCGGTGACCGAAGCCAACCACGGCGTGGACGAGATAGCCGCCGCCGTCCGGGAGCAGAGCACCGGCAGCACCGACGTTGCGCGCAACATAGACGAGATCGCGCGGATGGTCGAGGAGAACAGCAACGCCATCAAGCAGACGTCGACTGCAGCGAAGCAGCTCGAGCAAATGGCCAGCAACCTCCAGGTGGCGGTGGGGAGCTTCCGGGCCTAGCGGCCGCAATTGCCCCAGGGAGTTCTTGCCCGAGACGGCCACTTAGCTGTGTCCTGGCGCATAGCTAGCGCTAAAAGCGTTAACATCGAGGCCGGTTCTTCAAAAGACGGGGGGTCCGAGCAGGACTCGCCCGGCGCGACATGCAAAAACCCTTACAAGGCGTCAAGGTCGTCGAACTCGGGACGCTGATCGCCGGCCCGTTTTGCACCCGGATCCTGGCCGAATTCGGCGCCGAGGTGATCAAGATCGAGGCGCCCGGCGCGGGCGATCCGTTGCGCGGTTGGCGCAAGTTGCACCAGGGCACTTCGCTTTGGTGGTTCCTGCAGGCCCGCAACAAGCGCTCGGTGGCGGTCAATTTCAAGCACCCGGAAGGCTTGGCGATCGTCCGGCAACTGGTGCGCGAGGCCGACATCGTGGTCGAGAACTTCCGCCCCGGCGTTCTGGAGAAGCTGGGCCTGGGCTGGGATGCCCTGGCAGCCGACAATCCGGGTCTGGTCATGGTGCGTCTGTCCGGTTTCGGCCAGAGCGGACCGTACAAGGAGCAGGCGGGCTTCGGCGCGGTCGGCGAGGCGATGGGCGGCCTGCGCTACGTCACCGGCTTTGCCGATCGGCCGCCGGTGCGCACCGGCATTTCGATCGGCGATTCGATCGCCGCGCTGTGGGCGGCCATCGGCGCGTTGATGGCGCTGAGGCACCGGGAGGTCAATGGCGGCCAGGGGCAGGTGGTCGATGTCGCGCTCTACGAGGCAGTGTTCGCCATGATGGAGAGCCTGGTGCCGGAGTTCGACGTCTTCGGCTTCGTCCGCGAGCGCAGCGGCAACGTCATGCCCGGCATCACGCCGTCCTCTACCCACACCACCCAGGACGGCAAGCACCTGATCGTGGCCGCCAATGGCGACGCTATTTTCCAGCGGCTGATGCGGCTCATCGGTCGCGACGACCTGGCCGACG
>JAJZPJ010000305.1 GCA_021811225.1 Pseudomonadota bacterium | reverse complement strand
TTGCATTCACCGCGCAGTTTCTTGACAACCTAGAAAGATAACGCTAGAGTCGGCTTCGTAGGGGCGTCCTGCGCCCCGCGTTCAAGAATACACCTCAAGCCCCGATCGGAAACGGTCGGGGCTTTTTTATTGGCCGGAGTCCATGAACCCTCGCGATCTGCACATCGAGCGTCGAGCCATCGACGCACTGATCCCCTATGCGCGCAATTCACGCACGCACTCGGAGGCGCAGATTGCCCAGATCGCGGCCAGCATTCAGGAGTTCGGCTGGACCAATCCGGTGCTGGTGGACGGTGAGAACGGAATTATTGCCGGGCATGGGCGGGTTTTGGCTGCCCGGAAGCTGGGTCTTTCGGATATTCCTGTCGTCGAGTTGGCCCACCTTACGCCGGCGCAGCGGCGGGCGTATGTGATCGCGGACAACAGGCTCGCCGAAAACGCGGGCTGGGACTTCGAGGTCCTGGCGGTCGAGATCGACGAGCTCCGGGACGAGGGCTTCGACCTGGACCTCACCGGCTTCGATGCCGGCGAGATCGCGTCCCTGCTCGCCGGGATTGAGGATGAAACGGGTGCGCCGTCCGCCGAACCGGCCGAGGACATTCCAGAATCTCCCGTTTCGCCGGTATCCCGAACCGGTGACATCTGGCAGATGGGCCCGCACCGACTGATCTGTTGCGATGCCGCCGATGCCTCGGTGATCGCGACCCTGATGGGCGGCGAGCAGGCGGCGTTGTGCTTCACCTCGCCACCCTACGGCAACCAGCGCGACTACACCCAGAGCATCGGCGATTGGGACGTGCTCATGCAGGGCGTGTTCGCCCGCTTGCCGATGAAAGACGACGGCCAGGTGTTGGTCAACTTGGGCCTCATCCACCGCGACAACGAAGTCATCCCGTACTGGGACGGATGGCTGTCATGGATGCGCACCCAAGGCTGGCGGCGCTTCGCCTGGTACGTGTGGGACCAGGGACCTGGCATGCCCGGGGACTGGAACGGGCGGCTCGCGCCAAGCTTCGAGTTCATCTTCCACTTCAACCGCGAAGCGCGGCGCCCGAACAAGATCGTGCCCTGCAAGCATGCCGGAGAGGATTCCCACCCGCGCGCCGACGGCTCCTCCACTGCGATGCGCAAGAAGGACGGCGAGGTCGGCGGCTGGTCCCATGCCGGCGAACCCACCCAGGACACGCGCATTCCCGACAGCGTGATCCGCATCATGCGGCACAAGGGCAAGATCGGTGATGGCATCGACCATCCGGCGGTGTTCCCGGTGGCCCTGTCCGAGCACGTCATGGAAGCGTTCTCGAATCCGGGCGACGTGGTATTCGAGCCGTTCAACGGTTCCGGCACTTCGCTGCTTGCGGCAGAGCGTACCGGGAGACGTTGCCGGGCGGTGGAGATCGCACCCGAGTATGTGGACGTGGCGATCCGGCGGTTCCAG
Source organism: Pseudomonadota bacterium (assembly GCA_021811225.1). Classification (GTDB taxonomy): domain Bacteria; phylum Pseudomonadota; class Gammaproteobacteria; order Burkholderiales; family Rhodocyclaceae; genus CAIYYX01. Next base: position 1,173 of record JAJZPJ010000305.1, on the reverse strand, counting down.
CAGAATCATCCGGACGTCGCCGTGACACTCGCGGCCACCGGACAATCGTTCGACGAGGTCGCCATCGCGCGCCAGATGCCGGAGGCGTGCCATGACTGAGCTGCCCCATCCGGCGGACGGCATTCGGATCGAGATGCGCCCCGTCGACGTCCTGATCCCTTACATTCGCAATGCCAGGCAGCATTCGGACGCCCAGGTTGCGCAGATCGCCGCCAGCATCCGCGAATTCGGCTGGGGTGCGCCGATCCTGGTCGACGGGAGTAACAACGTGATCGCCGGGCACGGTCGGCTGCTCGCAGCCCGCAAGCTCGGGCTCGCCGAAGTGCCGGTCGTTCCGATGGCGCATCTCACCGATACCCAGCGCCGCGCGCTGGTCCTAGCCGACAACAAAATCGGCGAGAACGCCTCTTGGGAAGACGAACTGCTGGGCATCGAGTTGTCGGAGTTGAAGGACGCGGGCTTCGATCTGGGCCTTATCGGCTTCACGCCCGAGGAATGGGAAACACTGATCGCCGGAGACGAGCCCGGCAAGGACGGGCTCGCCGATGACGATGCCGTGCCCGATGTGCCGGAGACGCCTATCTCAAAGACCGGGGATGTGTGGCTGCTGGGTGAGCACAAGCTGCTATGCGGCGATGCCACCAAGGCTGACGACTACATGGTGCTGCTCGGCGACGAATTGCCCGACATGGCCTTCACCGATCCGCCCTACAACGTGAACTACGCCAATACGGCCAAGGACAAGCTGCGCGGCAAGAACCGTCCGATCCTGAACGACAACCTGGGTGCCGACTTCGGCGCCTTCCTGACGGATGCCTGCCGGAACATCCTGGCGGTGACCAAGGGCGCGGTGTACATCGCCATGAGTTCCTCCGAACTCGACACCTTGCAATCGGCCTTCCGGTCCGCCGGCGGCAAGTGGTCGACCTTCATCATCTGGGCCAAGAACACGTTTACGCTGGGTCGCGCCGACTACCAGCGTCAGTACGAGCCGATCCTCTACGGCTGGCGCGATGGTACTGACCACTACTGGTGCGGCGCCCGCGATCAGGGCGATGTGTGGCAGGTCAAGAAGCCTGCCAAGAACGATCTGCATCCGACCATGAAACCGGTCGAACTCGTGGAGCGCGCCGTGCGCAACAGCAGCAAGACGCGCGATATCGTGCTCGACCC
>JAJZPJ010000304.1 GCA_021811225.1 Pseudomonadota bacterium | reverse complement strand
GGGAGCGACGACAGCTACCATCGCCCGACCGAGCAACAGATGCTGGTCCGCGTCGAGGTGGATGCCGTCGACCCGGCTCGCGGGGGTGACGCTGCCGGCGTCGAAGAAATGGCAGCCGAGGCTCTCCGCCACCTCGCGATGCGTCGCGGCCAGGCCTGCGCACTTGTGCTCGCCGCCCGCGAACTTCGGCGCGATCTGTCCCTTGGGCGTGCCGATCGGCGGAGGGGCCACGACCAGGATCGGCGGCACCGGCATGCCCGGCTCGATCGGCGCCTGGCGGATCGCGGCGACCAGCACCGCGATGCCCTGGGACGAATGCCAGGCGTTGTGCGGATGCATCGACTGGAAATCGTTGGTGCCCAGCATCAGCACCACCAGGGACAGCGGCGAGTGGATCTCGATCCGCTGCGCCAGGCCCGCCGAGCCGTTGCGGCCGGGCTTGAAGGGATCGTCCCAGACGGTGCGCCGTCCGTTCAGGCAATCCTCGACGACGCGCACGTTTTTGCCGGCGCCGTTCAGTCCGATCTCCATGACCCCGGGCCAGCGCTGCTCGAATTCGAGGCGCCGCCGGGTGGCCGGGATCAGGCCCCAGGACAGGGAGTCGGCATAGACGAGTAGGTGTCGCATGAATGGCCTCCGCGCGTGGTCGTCCGGCAATTTACCCGATATTTTCCCAACCGGCGCGGCGCTTGTTTCGTCATGGAAAGCGTAGCGAAGCGGGCTCGCTGGGTTTCATCCGACCTTCGCCTCCCGGTCGAGCGGGGTTTGTCGGCGCTCCTATGCTGCGGACGTCAGACCTCACCCGCCAAGCTCGCCAGTTCGCGGGGGTGCGTCAGCAGCGCATCCGGGTCCGCAGCCTGCAATTCCGCCGGCGAGCCGTGACCCCAGAGAACGCCGACCGAACCCAGACCGTTGAGCTTCGCCGCCTCGATATCGACGGCGCGATCGCCGATCATGACGGCGGCTGCGGAGATCACCCGCCCGGCGAGCAGGCCGGCCAGTTGCTGCCTCTTTTCGATCCCGATATCGCCGCCGCTGACGAAGCGGAAGTGCTGGCGAATGCCGAAGAGATTGAGGATGCGCTCTGCGAAGTCGGCGCGCTTCGACGTGCACAGGCCGATGGGGACGCCGCCGGAAGCCAGGAACTGCAGCGCTTCGGAAACCCCGGAATAGAGCACGTTCTCGGCATAGCCGATCTCCGCGTAGCGCTCGCGGTACTTGGATACCAAGGCGGCAATGTGCTCCCGGGACGTGCTGCCGGTGAGGGACAGAAAGGTCTGATCCAAGGGCGGACCGATGTAGCGGGAGACCTCGTTCTCCGGGACCGGCGGGTAGCCGTAGTGCCGGAGGGCGTGGTTGAGCGAGCGCCCGATGCCGGTCGCCGGATCGCTGATGGTGCCGTCGAGATCGAAGACGAGGAACGCGGCCGTGGAATCAGGCTTCATGCCGGACGTAGAGGTAGCTGGGATGTCCGAAGGCGGGCGGCAGGCTCTGCTCCAGGACGAAGCCCAGCGACTCGTACAGCGCTCGCGCCGGCGCCATCAGCTCGCTGGTCTGAAGCCCGAGGGTTCGGGCGCCGGCATCGCGCGAAGCGGCGATGCAGCGCTGCATCAGCATCCGGCCGATGCCGCGCCGGGTACCGCTTCCGGCGACGCCCAGCAATTGGATATGGGACCAGTCGTCATGAAAGAGCGGATGGGAAACCGCGCCCGGCGAAAAGTACGCGACGCAGCCGCCGAGCTGGCCGCCGGACTCGGCGACGAACCAGAGCCCCGTCTTGCCATATTTATCGACCGCCTGCGGCAAGAGTCCCCGGAACTTCTGCGCATCTTCGGGCGACATCGCCGCCAGTACCGGTGCGTAGGCGTCGTGAATCAGCGCCTCGATGGCCGGGTGCTCGGATGGCGTGGCGGCTCGTATCCTCATTGAGAGCCGTAGGCGCGCTCGACCTTCGCCACCCGCACCTCGTAGTGCTCGTACCACGAGCGCTTGCCCAGCGCCTGGGCGGCCAGGTGTTCGGCGTTCGCACGCCAAGCGGCGATCGCCTCGGCCGAGTTCCAGTAGGAGACGGTGATGCCTAAGCCGTCCGCGCCGCGCGCGCTCTCCATGCCGAGATAGCCCGGCTGCTGCGCGGCGAGCGCGACCATGCGCTCGGCCATCTGTGCGTAAGCGCCGTCGTCGGCGGCGCGCCGCGAGGTGAAGATCACCGCGTAGTAAGGCGGCTCGGGCGTCTTGGCGAACGGAGCCGCGCTCATCGGGAGGCGCCGGCCGGGCCGCAGCAGTGCGACGACTGCTGTATCGGCGGGCACTTCACCGAGCCGAACGAGCAGAATACGCAGCAGTCGCCGGCCTTGGGCCGCAGCAGCGCGTGGCAGCCGGTGCACTCGTAGAAGTACAGGCAGGCGTCGGTGGGCATGGTCTCCTCCTTCACCGTGCCGCAGTGCGGGCAGGTCAGTTCGGAACGAAGGATCACCGGCTGATTCACCTTGTCTTGCCTGCGGCTTCAGTTGCGCACGGTCGCCATCAGCGCGGCAAAGCCGATGAAGGCGCCGCCGGTCAGCCGGTTGAAGGCCTTCAACACCGGGGCGCGGCGCAGATAAATCGCCAGCCGCCGGCCGCTG
>JAJZPJ010000303.1 GCA_021811225.1 Pseudomonadota bacterium | reverse complement strand
TGCCCTGATGTCGAAACCCGAATCGATCCGCTCCATCGCGCTGGTCGGCCACGGCGGTGCCGGCAAGACCTCGCTGGCCGAAGCGCTGCTCGCCCGGACCGGCGCCATCGCGGCAGCCGGCAGCGTGGACAAGCGCAACACCGTCTGCGACTTCGATCCCCAGGAAAAGGCGGCCGGCCATTCGCTGAACTCGGCGCTGGTAAGCTGCGACTGGCGCGGAGCCATGCTGCAGTTCATCGATACGCCCGGTTATCCCGATTTCGCCGGCCCGGCCATTGCCGCGCTGGCCGCCGTGGATACCGCCCTGGTGGTGATCAACGCCCAGACCGGGATCGAGCTCGCCACCGAGCGGATGATGAAGTGGTCGGCCGCGCGCGGCCTGTGCCGGATGATCGTGATCAACAAGATCGACGCCGACAACGTCGATCTGTCCGCCCTGGTGGGCGAGATCCGCGCGCGCTTCGGCAAGGAGTGCATGCTGCTCGATCTGCCGGCGCATCAGCGCCACGACGTCGTCGAGGTGCTCGGGCACGATTCCGGCGACGCCGATTTCGAATCCATCGCCGCCGCCCACCGCGCCCTGATCGACCAGATCGTCGAGGAGGACGAGACTCTGCTGGCGCGTTACCTCGACGATGGCAAGGATCCCAGCGTCGGGGAGCTGCACGCGCCGTTCGAGCGGGCGCTGGCCGCAGGCCATCTGGTCCCGGTGATGTTCGTGTCGGCCAAGACCGGGGCCGGCATCGACGAACTGCTGCAACTGCTGGCGACGCTCGCGCCCGATCCGACCGAGGGCAACCCGCCGCCCTTCTACCGAGGCGAACCGGGCGGGCCGGCCGAGGCATTCCGCGCCGTGCCGGATCCGGATCTGCACGTGCTGGCCCACGTCTTCAAGCTCGTCGCCGATCCTTACATGGGCAAGGTCGGCGTCTTCCGCGTGCATCAGGGCACGGTGAAGCGGGACATGCAACTGTTCGTCGGCTCGGGCCGGCGCGCCTTCAGGGTCACGCACCTCTACCGGCTGCAGGGCAAGGACTACGTCGAGGTCGACAGCCTGGTCGCGGGCGAGTTGGGCGCCGTGGCCAAGGTCGAGGAGATCGAATTCGATGCCGTGCTGCACGACTCCCACGACGAGGACCACATCCATCTCAAGCCGCTCGAATTCCCGCTGCCGATGCAGGGCCTGGCGGTGGAGACGCGGCGCCGCGGCGACGAGCAGCGGCTGTTCGAGGTACTGCACAAGCTCGAACTGGAAGACCCCTGCTTCGTCGTCGAGCGCCACCCGGGCGGCAACGAGACGGTGATCCGCGGCCTGGGCGAGATGCACCTGCGCGCCAAGCTGGAGAGGATGGCGAGCCAGTACAAGCTCGAGCTGGCGACCAGCCCGCCCTCGATTCCCTACCGCGAGACCATCACCAGGAGTGCCGAGGCCGTGTACCGCCACAAGAAGCAGTCCGGCGGCGCCGGCCAGTTCGGCGAAGTGGCGCTGCGCATCGAGCCATTGCCGCGCGGCGCCGGCTTCGAGTTCGTCGACGCGGTCAAGGGCGGCACCATCCCCGGCGTGTTCATCCCGGCGGTGGAGAAGGGCGTGCGCCAGGCGCTCGACGCCGGGGTGATCAGCGGCCAGCCGGTGGTCGACCTGCGCGTCACGGTCCATGACGGCAAGCACCATCCGGTCGACTCGAAGGAGGTCGCCTTCGTCAGCGCCGGACGCCGCGCGACGGTGAAGGCGATCCGCGAGGCGGCGGCCATCGTGCTCGAACCCATCGTCAGCATCGAGGTGACGGCGCTCGACTCGGCGATCGGCGACCTGACCGGCGACCTGCGCGCGCGCCGCGGCCACGTCACCGGCACCGGTACGCGCGGGGCCGGCATGACCGTGATCAACGGCGAGATTCCGCTGGCCGAACTGGCCGACTATCAGTCGCGCCTGAAGTCGCTGACCGGCGGCCACGGCAGCTACGACGTCGAGTTCGCCCGCTACGCGCCGCTGCCGGCGGGATTGCAGCAGAAGCTGGTGGCGCAGCACAAGGCGCACGACGACGAGGATTGAGTTCCTCTGATCAACTTTCAACCCACGAGGAGACGATCGGTGAAGAGAATTTACTTGGCGCTGGCGATCCTGTTGTCGCTATGCTGGCAGGCGAGCCCCGCGCAGAGCGTCAATTTTCCAGGCATTCCCAATGTCCCGCTCAAACCCGGGCTTTCGTACGGGGGATTCTTCAAGCAACACCAACCCGTCAAAATTCTATTTGCGGTGGGCCGACCGGGACTGCAGCTCAAGGAATCCCTGACCAACGCGGCCCTGGTCATCAACTATCTCAAGGCAAAAGGCTACAAATATAAAATTCATTTCGTTCTCTACGGCAAGGCGGTGCTGGCCGCAGATGTCTTCAATCAGAAATACAGCAACTGGACGCCGCTGCTGGAGGAACTGCATAAACAGGGCGTGACTTTCACGGTTTGCCACAATTCGATGGTGTTCCTGCAGGTCAAATCCGCAGACGTTTATCCCTTCATGAAGGTGATTCCAGCCGGGATCCTGTCCGTCGCGGAATACGAAATGAAGGGTTATTCGCCAATATTCAACTCGAATTCCGATGCGGAATAGCGCTGGAGAAAGC
>JAJZPJ010000302.1 GCA_021811225.1 Pseudomonadota bacterium | reverse complement strand
GTAGCTCATCATTTTCCCCTTCGAAATCGCGCGCTACGGGCGGGATGGCTTTACCTTCGCATAATCTTACCCGTTCAGTATATTCCGGCCGCCCGCGGGCGCAAGCGTCTCTTGGTCTAGATCAAGGGTGGCGCCATCGTGATCCGCTAGAATCGGCGGGCACGATGGCGATGGGGAGTTTGTCGATGACGGCCGCGAGAAAAAAAGCTGTGATCCTGGTTCTGGTCCTGGCTCTGGGTGCGTTTGCGCTGTTCCGGACGCAGCTCCTCGACTCCTGGGAGGCGAAGGATCAGCAAGCCAGCCTGCTGCTCTCGGGCAACATCGAGGCGCACGAGAGCGTGCTGAGCTTCAAGACGGTCCAGTCGCGCATCGTCTCCCTGCCCTTCGACGAAGGCCAATGGGTGAAGCGGGGGACGCTGGTGGCTGCCGTCGACGACGCCGACACCCGCCAGCAGCTGAAGATCGGGCAGGCCCAGCTCGCGGTCGCTCAGGCTCAGCTGAACAGCGCCAGGCAAAGCCTGGTGGCCGCCGGCAGCGCGGTCGTGGCCGACGAGGCCGAATTGACGCAGCGATTGGCGGACCGCAGACGCAGCACCGAGCTGCGCGCCCAGGGCTTTTTCTCGGCGGCGGCGCTGGAGCAGGCGGGCACCGCGGTCGATCTGGCCCGGGCGACGCTGGCGCGCGACCGGGCCCTGTCCGCGGTGGCCTCGCGCAACGTCGCCACCGCGCAAGCCGGCGTGCGCGAGGGCGAAGCCTCCGTGGGGCTGGCGAACATCGTCCTGGGATACACCCGCCTCACCGCGCCCTTCGACGGCGTCATCACGGTGCGGCAGGCGGAGCTGGGCGAGGTGGTGGTGCCCGGCACGCCGGTGGTGTCGATCGCCGATCTGGACCACGTCTGGCTGCGCGCCTACGTCAATGAGACCGACCTGGGCCGGGTGCGTCTGGGCAGCGCCGCGGTGGTCAGCACCGACAGCTATCCCAACAAGCGCTACCGGGGGCGCGTCTCCTTCATCGCGGACCAGGCCGAGTTCACGCCCAAGAGCGTCGAGACCCACGCCGAGCGGGTGACCCTGGTCTATCGGATCAAGATCGACATCGACAACGCCGCCCACGAGCTGGTCCCGGGCATGCCGGCCGATGCGAGGATAGCGCTGCCCTCGGCGCGATGAGCGATCCGGGCAAGGCCGCGATCGCGGTGGCGGGATTGTGCAAGCGCTTCGGCGCGCTCGCCGCCCTGGAGCGCCTGGATTTCTCGGTCGCGCCGGGGGAGATCTTCGGCCTGGTCGGACCCGACGGCGCCGGCAAGACCACCGCGATGCGCCTGTGCGCCGGCGTCATGCGCCCCGATCAGGGCAGCATCGTCATCGACGGCGTAGACGTGCTCGCCCACCCGGAGCGGGCCAAGCGCCACGTCAGCTACATGCCGCAGCGCTTCGCCCTCTACGAGGACCTGACGGTGGCGGAGAACATCCGCTTCTTCGCCGACCTGTTCGAGATGCCCGACGCGCTGTGGCGCGCGCGCGCCGAGACGATGCTCGCCGCCTCCGACATGAGCCGCTTCAGGGGGCGCCTGGCCGGCCAGCTCTCCGGCGGCATGAAGCAGAAGCTCGGCCTCACCTGCTCGCTGGTCCATGCGCCGCGCGTGCTGCTCTTGGACGAGCCGACCACCGGCGTCGATCCGATTTCGCGCCGCGAGTTCTGGCAGATCCTCTACGGGCTGCGCGCCGAGGGCGTCGCGATGCTGATCTCCACCGCCTACCTCGACGAGGCCGAGCGCTGCGATCGCCTGGCGCTGCTGCACCGGGGCAGGATGATGTATTGCGACACTCCCGCCGGCCTCAAGGCGAGGATGCCCGGCGCCATGATCGAGGTGCTCTCGCCCGAGCCGCGGCGGCTGCGCGAGTTGCTGCTGGCCCTGCCCGGGGTCAGGAGCGTGCTGCTGGTGGGCAACGGCGTGCACATCCACGCCGACGACGCCGGCCGGCTGCCGCAACTGAAGGAGGTGCTGGCGGGCTCGGGCGTCGCGCTCACCGAGGTCAAGGCGGTGGCGCCGACCATCGAGGATCTGTTCGTGGCGCTGCTCGACCAGCAGCCGGAGGCGGCGTGATGGCGGACGAGGCTTCTGCCCAGATCGTGGTCGACGGCCTCAGCAAGCGCTTCGGCGACTTCATCGCCGTCGACGGGGTCAGCTTCGAGGTCGGCCGGGGCGAGATCATGGGCTTTCTCGGCCCCAACGGCGCGGGCAAGTCCACCCTGATCCGGATACTGTGCGGCCTGCTCGCGCCCAGCGCCGGCCGCGCCCTGGTCGCCGGCATCGACGTCGCGAAGGATCCGGACGGCGTGCGCCGGCGCATCGGCTACATGTCGCAGAAGTTCTCGCTCTACGACGATCTTTCGGTGATCGAGAACCTGCGCTTTTTCGGCGGCATCTACGGCGTGCCGCGGGCCAGGCTCGGCGCGCGCCTGGCCTTCGCGATCGAGATGGCCGGGCTCTCCGGCCGGGAATCGTCCCTGGTGGCGACCCTGTCGGGCGGCTGGAAGCAGCGCCTGGCGCTGGGCGCGGCCATCCTGCACCAGCCGGCGATCCTGTTCCTGGACGAGCCGACCTCGGGCGTCGATCCGGCGTCGC
>JAJZPJ010000053.1:1742-14454 GCA_021811225.1 Pseudomonadota bacterium | reverse complement strand
TCGTCGAAGTGCAGGGTGTCGATCTTGCCGTCCAGCATCTCCTTGATCGCCTCGACGTTGTAGAGAATGCCGTCGTAGGTGCTCTGGGTGATGGTGAGCACGCGCGGCTTGGTCGCCGGGTCGCGCGCCAGGGTCTCGCGGGCGTAGGGATTGGCCTCGATCTTTTTCTTGATGTTCTCCCAGAGGAACTCTTCCTTCGGGATCGGGCCGATGATGCCGAAGTGGTTGCGCGTGGGCATCAGGAACACCGGGATCGCCCCGGTCATGATGATCGCGTGCAGGATCGACTTGTGGCAGTTGCGGTCGACCACGACGATGTCGTTCGGGGCGACGGTGGAATGCCAGACGATCTTGTTCGAGGTCGAGGTGCCGTTGGTGACGAAGAACAGGTGGTCGGCCGAGAAGATGCGCGCGGCGTTGCGCTCCGAGGCGGCCACCGGGCCGGTATGGTCGAGCAGCTGGCCGAGCTCGTCCACCGCGTTGCAGACGTCGGCGCGCAGCATGTTCTCGCCGAAGAACTGGTGGAACATCTGCCCGACCGGGCTCTTCAGGAAGGCCACGCCGCCCGAGTGGCCGGGGCAGTGCCAGGAGTAGGAGCCGTCGGAAGCGTAGTGCAGGAGCGCGCGGAAGAAGGGCGGCGCCAGGCTGTCGAGGTAGGTGCGGGTCTCGCGCATGACGTAGCGGGCGATGAACTCCGGCGTGTCCTCGAACATGTGGATGAAGCCGTGCAGTTCGCGCAGCACGTCGTTGGGAATGTGGCGCGAGGTGCGCGTCTCGCCGTAGAGGAAGATCGGGATCTCGGCGTTGCGGAAGCGGATCTCCTTGACGAAGGTACGCAGCTGGCTCAATGCGACGCGCGCCTCCTCGGGCGAGCCGCCGCCGAACTCCTCGTCGTCGATCGACAGGATGAAGGCCGAGGCGCGGCTCTGCTGCTGGGCGAAGGAGGTGAGGTCGCCGTAGCTGGTGACGCCCAGCACCTCCATGCCCTCCTCCTCGATGGCCTTGGCCAGCGCGCGGATGCCCAGGCCGGAGGCGTTCTCCGAGCGGAAGTCCTCGTCGATGATGACGACCGGAAAACGGAATTTCATGATTCCTCCATTCTAGGCGCGGACGCCCCGGGCGAAGGGCCGCCCCGAGGCCGGGGCAGCGTAAGACATGGAGTCCCGCCACCTCTTCGGGTGGTCCCGGCCTTCGGCCTCCCACAGGGACGAACCACGGTCACCCCCTTCCTAGGGAAGGGGGCCGGGGGGAAGGTCGTCATATCTTGGGCAACGTGACGCCACGTTGCCCCTGGTACTTGCCGCCCCTGTCCTTGTAGGAAGTCTCGCAGACTTCGTCGGACTCGAAGAACAGCACCTGGGCGATGCCCTCGTTGGCGTAGATCTTGGCCGGCAAGGGCGTGGTGTTGGAGAACTCCAGGGTCACGTAGCCCTCCCACTCGGGCTCGAAGGGCGTGACATTGACGATGATGCCGCAGCGCGCGTAGGTGCTCTTGCCCAGGCAGACCGTCAGGACGTTCCGCGGAATGCGGAAATACTCGACGGTGCGCGCCAGGGCGAAGGAGTTGGGCGGGATGATGCAGTAATCGGCGGTGACCTCGACGAAGGAATTCGGGTCGAAGTTCTTCGGGTCGACGATGGTGCTGTTGATGTTGGTAAACAGCTTGAACTCGTTCGAGCAGCGGATATCGTAGCCGTAGCTGGAGGTGCCGTAGGAGACGATCTTGCGCCCGTCCACCTCGCGCACCTGGCCGGGCTCGAAGGGCTCGATCATGCCGTGCTGCTCCGCCATCCGGCGGATCCACTTGTCTGCTTTTATCGACATCTTCGCTGATGGGCAATGGGCAATGGCTGCCGAGTATACCGGCATTTCTCCATTACCCAGTACCGCCCGAGCCAGCCCGGATTAAGTGTTCTGAACCACGATGTTCGGGAACTTCGAGGTCATGTCGCGGGCCTGCTCGGCGATCTTGATCGCCACCTTGCGGGCGATCGCCCGGTAGATCTCGGCGACCCGCCCGTCCGGATCGGTGGCCACGGTCGGGCGGCCGGCGTCGCCCTGCTCGCGGATCTGGATGTCGAGCGGCAGCGCGCCCAGCATCTCCACCCCGTAGTCCTTGGCCATCCGGTCGCCGCCGCCGGCGCCGAAGATGTGCTCCTCGTGGCCGCACTTGGAGCAGATGTGGGTGCTCATGTTCTCGACGATGCCCAGTATCGGGATGCCGACCTTCTCGAACATCTTCAGGCCCTTGCGGGCGTCGAGCAGCGCGATGTCCTGCGGCGTGGTGACGATCACCGCGCCGGTCACCGGCACCTGCTGGGCCAGGGTCAGCTGGATGTCGCCGGTGCCCGGCGGCAGGTCGATCACCAGGTAATCGACCTCTTTCCAGCGGGTGTCGCCGAGCAGCTGCTGCAGCGCCTGGGTCACCATCGGGCCGCGCCAGACCATCGGCGTCTCGACGTCGATCAGGAAGCCGATCGACATCGCCTGCAGCCCGTAAGCCTCCATCGGCTCCAGCGACTTGCCGTCGGCCGACTCCGGCCGGCCGCTGATGCCCAGCATCTGCGGCTGCGACGGGCCGTAGATGTCGGCGTCGAGCAGGCCGACGCGGGCGCCCTCGGCGACCAGCGCCAGCGCGAGGTTCACCGCGGTGGTCGACTTGCCGACGCCGCCCTTGCCCGAGGCGACGGCGATGATGTTCTTGACTCCGGGAATCAGCTTGACGCCGCGCTGCACGCTGTGCGAGACGATCTTCGAATAGACGTTGGCGGAGACGTTGCCGACGCCGGCGATGCCCTTGATCTTGGCGATCACCGCCTGGCGCAGCGCATCGATCTGGCTCTTGGCGGGATAGCCGAGCTCGACGTCCAGGGCCACGTCGGCACCGGCGATCTTGATGTTCTTCGCCGCCCGGCTGGCGACGAGATCCTTGCCCGTGTTCGGGTCGACGACTTCCTTCAGTGCGGTCTGCACCTGCAATTCCGAAATGCTCATGGCTTCTCCAGTTTCGTTCTCTTTGACCCGCGGCAATACCCGAGTTAATCGCTCTAGTATAACTTAGGTGGGTCGGTTTGCTACAATGCTGCCTTGCAATCCGTCGATTGTCCCATGAAGCCGCGCCAGATCCTCGTCACCAGTGCCCTGCCCTACGCCAACGGCGCCATACACCTGGGACATCTGGTCGAGTATATCCAGACCGACATCTGGGTGCGTTTCCAGAAACTCTCGGGACACGAATGCTACTACGTCTGCGCCGACGACACCCACGGCACGGCGATCATGCTCCGCGCCGAGCAGGAGGGCATCAGCCCCGAGGCCCTGATCGCCCGCGTGCATGGCGAGCACAGCCGCGACTTCGCCGGCTTCCACGTTGCCTTCGACAACTACCACAGCACCCACTCGCCCGAGACCCGCGCCCTCGCCGAGGAGATCTACGCCAAGCTCAAGGCCGCCGGCCTGATCGAGGTGCGCACCATCGAGCAGTTCTACGATCCGGTCAAGGAAATGTTCCTGCCCGACCGCTTCATCAAGGGCGAGTGCCCGAAGTGCGCGGCCCGCGACCAGTACGGCGACTCCTGCGAGGTCTGCGGCGCCGCCTACGCGCCGACCGAACTGATCCAGCCTCATTCCGCCGTCTCGGGTGCCGTGCCGGTGCTGCGCGAATCCGAGCACTACTTCTTCAGGCTCTCCGATCAGCGCTGCCAGGACTTCCTGCGCGGCTATACCCGGGGCGAGGGCCGGCTGCAGAGCGAGGCCGCCAACAAGCTGCAGGAGTGGCTGGGCGCGCCCCATGAGAACAAGCTCACCGACTGGGACATCTCGCGCGACGCGCCCTATTTCGGCTTCGAGATTCCCGGCGACGACGGCCACGGCACGGGCAAGTACTTCTACGTCTGGTTAGACGCGCCGATCGGCTACATGGGCAGCTTCAAGAACCTGTGCGCGCGCAAGGGCCTGGACTTCGACGCCTACTGGGGCAAGGACTCGAGCGCCGAGCTCTACCACTTCATCGGCAAGGACATCCTCTACTTCCACGCGCTGTTCTGGCCGGCCGAGCTCGCGCACGCCGGCTACCGCACGCCGACCAAGATCTTCGCCCACGGCTTTCTCACCGTGGACGGGCAGAAGATGTCCAAGTCGCGCGGCACCTTCATCACCGCCGAGAGCTACCTCGAACAGGGGCTCGATCCCGAGTGGCTGCGCTACTATTATGCGGCGAAGCTGAACGGCAGCATCGAGGACATCGACCTCAACCTGGAGGACTTCGTCGCCCGGGTCAATTCCGACCTGATCGGCAAGTACCTCAACATCGCCAGCCGCTGCGCCGGCTTCATAGCCAAGCGCTTCGCCGGCGAACTCGCCGACGTCGAAGCTGAGCCGCTGATCGAAACCCTGCGCGACGGCAATCTCCATCAGCGCGTGGCGCAAGCCTACGAGGAAAGGGACTTCTCCCGGGCGCTGCGCGAGATCATGGCCTTCGCCGACCAGGCCAACAAGTACGTCAATGACCACAAGCCCTGGGAACTCGCCAAGCTACCCGGACGCGAAGCCGAACTCCACACGGTCTGCTCCCTGGCGCTCACCCTGTTCAAGCGGCTGACCGCGCTCCTGGCGCCGGTGCTGCCCAGGCTCGCCGAGCAGGTCGAGAGCTTCCTCAACGTCCCCGGCTTCACCTGGGCGGATACGCACACCACGCTGCCGGTGGGCCACAAGATCAACGACTACAAGCACCTGATGACCCGCATCGAGGCCAAGCAGATCGAGGCGCTGGTGGCGGCCAACCGCGAGTCGCTGGCGCCCACCGCCGCCGTCGCCAACGCCCACTCGCAGCAGCGCCACGCCCAGCACCAGCAGGCGAGCGAAGACCGGGTGCAGCAGAGCTCGTGGGAGCCGTTCATCACCATCGACGATTTTTCCAGGATCGACCTGCGCATCGCCAGGATCGCCGCCGCCGAGCAGGTCGAGGGCGCGGAGAAGCTGCTCCGCCTGACGCTGGAACTGGGCGGCGAGCCGGGCCCGGAGATCCGCACCGTGTTCGCCGGCATCAAGTCGGCTTACGATCCGGCCGCGCTGGTCGGCAGGCTCACCGTCATGGTCGCCAACCTCGCCCCGCGCAAGATGAAGTTCGGCCTGTCCGAGGGCATGGTGCTGGCCGCCTCCGGCAACGACGGCCACGGGATCTTCCTGCTCTCGCCCGACAGCGGCGCGCAACCCGGGATGCGCGTGAAATGAGCGCGTGAGGTGAACCGCTGATGACAACCCTGACCGGAGCGCTATCCATCGACTGGATGCTGCTGCTGGTCTGCGCCTGGATCGTCATCGCGCTCGCCGGCCTCGTCGCGCCGAAGAGCTTCCGCTACGCGAGCCGCGTCCTCTATCCGGCCGGCGCTCTGGTCGGCCTGCTGCTGGCGCTCACCGCCTTCATCGCCCTGGGCGGAACGCCGGAGACGATGGTGCTGCCGCTGGGCCTGCCCGACCTGCCCTTCCACCTGCGCCTGGATTCGCTCTCGGCGCTGTTCCTGGTGCTGCTCGGCGGTTCTGCCGCGGGCATCTCGATCTTCTCCGCCGGCTACCTGCGCCAGGCCGAGGGCGCCTTGCCCGGCCTGCAGAGCCTGCAATACCACCTGTTCCTCGCCAGCATGGCGCTGGTGCTGCTGGCCGACGACGCCTACGCCTTCATGGTGGCCTGGGAGTCGATGGCGCTGTCCTCCTTCTTCCTGGTCACCTCCGACCACCGTCTGCCGGAGATCCGCCGCGCCGGCTACCTCTACCTGCTGATCGCCCATATCGGCGCGATCAGCATCCTGCTCTGCTTCGGCATCCTCCAGGGCAACGGCCACGTCGGGGTCGCCGGCTACACCTTCGCCAACATGCGCAGCATCGACCACAGCGTGTTCTGGTCGAGCGCCGCCTTCGGTCTGGCCCTGCTCGGCTTCGGCGCCAAGGCCGGTCTCCTGCCGCTGCACGTCTGGCTGCCCGAGGCCCACCCGGCGGCGCCCTCGCCGGTGTCGGCGATGATGAGCGGCGTCATGCTGAAGACCGCGATCTACGGCATCCTGCGCGTCTCCTTCGATCTGCTGCACCACCCGCTGTGGTGGTGGGGCGTGTCGGTGCTGGCGCTGGGACTGGTGACCGCGCTGTTCGGCGTCATCTACTCGGCGGTGCAAAGCGACATGAAGCGCCTCCTGGCCTACTCCTCGATCGAGAACATCGGCCTCCTGTTCGTCGGCATCGGCCTCGCGCTGACCTTCCAGTCCTTCGGCATGACCGGGCTGGCGGCGCTGGCGCTGACCTCGGTGCTCTACCACTGTCTCAATCACGCCGCCTTCAAGAGCCTGCTGTTCCTGGTCACCGGCTCGGTGCTGCACGCCACCCACACGCGCAGCCTGGGCAAGCTGGGCGGCCTGATCCATCGCATGCCCTGGGTGGCCTGGCTGGGTCTGGTCGGGGCGCTGGCCAGCGCCGGCCTGCCGCCGTTCAACGGTTTCGTCTCCGAATGGCTGCTGCTGCAGGCCTTCCTGTTCACGCCCGGACTGCCCCACGGCTACATCAACATGATGGTGCCGGTGGCCGCCGCCGCGGTGGCGCTGACCGCGGCCCTGGCCGGCTACGTGATGGTCAAGTTCTTCGCCGTCATCTTCCTGGGCCGGCCGCGCGAGGAGAATCTCGCCCACGCCCAGGACGCCGGCACGCTCGAACGCATCGGTCTCTCCTGGCTCGCCGCCCTGTGCGTGGCGCTCGGCCTGTTCCCGGTCTATGTCATCGAGAAGCTCGACCTGGTCACCCGGCCGCTGCTCGGCACCGGCATCTACGGCGCCGCGGGCGCCCACAACTGGCTGTTCCTGGCGCCGATCGACCCCGGCCGGGCGAGCTATGCGCCGGTGGTGTTCCTGCTCTCGATCGCCGTCATCGTCGCCGCCACGATGTTCATCGTGCACCGCTTCTGGCGCGGCCGCACCCGCATCACCGGCGCCTGGGACTGCGGCTTTCCCGTGCAGACGGCGCGCATGCAGGACACCGCCGAAGGCTTCGGCCAGCCGCTGCGCCAGGTGTTCGAGCCCTTCTACCGGATGCAGCGCGAGCTGCCCAGCTCCTTCGACAAGCAGCCGTTTTACCGCGTCGTGGTCGACGATCACTTCTGGTACTGGCTCTACCTGCCGGCGGCGCGCGCCGCCGAGTTCGGCGCGAAGATGGTGGCCTTCCTGCAGCGGGGACGGATCTCGATCTACCTGATGTACAGCTTCATCACCCTGGTGGTGCTGCTGTTCCTGATCCGCGGATGAGGCCATGAGCTCGGCACCCGCCCTCGTCCTGCAGTTCCTCGAGCTGATCCTGGCGCTGCTCGCGGCGCCGCTATTGACCGGCTGGGTGAACCAGTGCCGCGCCTGGCTCGGCAACCGCAGCGCGCCGCCGCTGACCCAGTTCTATCGCCAGCTGGCCAAGCTGTTCGAGAAGGAGGTGGTGCTGGCCGACAACGCCTCCAGCCTGTTCCGCGCCGCGCCCTACGTCATCTTCGCCTGCATGGCCCTGGCCTCGATGATCGTGCCGACCCTGTCCACCGACCTGCCCTTCGCCCCCGCCGCCGACGCCATCGCCCTGGTCGGCATCTTCGCCCTGGCCCGGGTGTTCGCCGCGCTGGCCGGCATGGACATCGGCACCTCGTTCGGCACTATGGGGGCGCGGCGCGAGATGCTGATCGGCTTCCTGGCCGAACCGGCGCTGTTGATGGTGTTCTTCACTGCCTCCCTGATCTCGCATTCGACCTCGCTGTCTACCATCGTCGAGACCCTGGGCCAGCGCGAGTTCGCCATCTATCCCAGCCTGGCCTTCGCCGGCGTCGCTTTCACCATGGTCTCGCTGGCCGAGAACGCCCGCATCCCGGTGGACAATCCGACCACCCACCTGGAACTGACGATGATCCACGAGGCGATGATCCTGGAATACTCGGGACGGCACCTGGCGCTGATCGAGTGGGCCGCTTCGCTCAAGCTCTACGCCTATTCCTGCCTGGGTCTGGCGCTGTTCTTCCCCTGGGGCATCCCCGAGACCACCGGGCCGCTCAGCATGCTGGTGGCGCTGTCCAGCCTGGTGCTGAAGCTCGCCATCGGCGGCTTTCTGCTCGCCCTGATCGAGACGCTGAGCGCCAAGCTGCGCATCTTCCGCGCCCCGGAATTCCTCGGCACCGCCTTCATGCTGGCGGTGCTGGCGATGCTGGTGCATCAGCTGCTGGAGACGGCGACGTGAACGGCCATCTGCCCCTCTACGCCCAGGTGATCAACCTGCTGGCGGCGATGCTGCTGCTGCTCTCCTTCGCGATGCTGGCGCAGCGGCGCATCCTGTCCCTGATCAACCTGTTCATGGCCCAGGGGATGGTGCTGTTCGCCTCCACCGTGGTGGTCGCCGCCGCCACCGGTCAGCACCACCTCTACTGGTCGGCGCTGCTCACCCTGGTGCTGAAGGTGATGCTCCTGCCCTGGATCCTGCACCGCCTGATCCGCCGCTTGAACGTCAAATGGGACGTCGAGACGCTGATCAACATCCCGACCACGATGATGATCGGCCTGGTCCTGGTGATCTTCTCCTTCAATCTGGCGCTGCCGATCTCGGCGCTGGCCGGCACCATCACCCGCTCGACCCTGGGAGTCGCCCTGGCGGCGGTGATGCTCGCCTTCCTGATGATGATCACCCGCTCCAAGGCGGTGCCGCAGGTGATCGGCTTCCTGGCGATGGAAAACGGCCTGTTCTTCGCCGCCACCTCCGCCACTTACGGCATGCCGATGGTGGTCGAACTGGGCATCGCGCTCGATGTCCTGGTCGGCATGGTCATCCTCGGCGTGTTCTTCTTCCAGATCCGCGAGCAGTTCGATTCGCTCGACATCCGGCATCTGGAACAGTTGAAAGAGGACTGAGGCGGATGGAGTTTCTGCTGGTATTGGGTTTCCCCCTGGCCGGCGGCCTGGTCCTGGCGGCCACCGGCCACTGGAAGCGCGCCGCGGAAATCAATTCGGCCTTCAGCCTGCTCACCCTGCTCGCGGCAGCCCTGCTCACCCTGCGCGTCATCGAACACGGTCCGCAGCTGCTGTTCGACGAAGAGATTTTCATCGACCCGCTGAACGTCTTCCTGGTCGCGCTGACCGCCTTCGTCGGCTTCACCACCTCGCTCTTCTCGCGGCCCTACATGCGCATCGAGCACGACCACGGGCGCCTCTCCTCGCGCCGCCTGCGCCTCTACCACAGCATGTTCCAGATGTTCTCATTCACCATGCTGCTGGCCTTGACCACCAACAACATGGGCATCCTCTGGGTGTCGATGGAGGCGGCGACGCTGACCACCGTGCTGCTGGTGTCGCTCTATCGCACCCCCGCCTCGCTGGAGGCGGCGTGGAAGTACTTCATCCTCTGCGGCGTGGGCATCGCCCAGGCGCTGTTCGGCACCATCCTGCTCTACTTCGCCGCCGAGAAGGTGTTGGGCGGCGGCAGCGGCGCGCTGCTATGGACCCACCTCGACGCGGTCAAGGGCCAGCTCGAACCGACGGTGCTCTCCCTGGCCTTCGTCTTCCTGCTGGTCGGCTACGGCACCAAGGTGGGCCTGGTGCCGCTGCACAACTGGCTGCCCGACGCCCACGCCGAAGGCCCGACGCCGGTCTCGGCGGTGCTCTCCGGCCTGCTGCTGAACGTCGCGCTGTACGCCGTGGTGCGCTGCAAGGTGCTGGCCGACGGCGCTCTGCACAGCAATCTGCCCGGCATGCTGATGATGGGCTTCGGCCTGCTCTCGGTGGTCGTCGCCGCCTTCTTCCTGTCGCGGCAGAAGGACGTCAAGCGCTTGTTCGGCTACTCCTCGATCGAGCACATGGGCATCATCACCTTCGCCTTCGGCATGGGCGGCCCGGTCGCGAGCTTCGCCGGCCTGCTGCACATGACCGTGCATTCGCTGACCAAGTCGGCGATCTTCTTCGCCGTCGGCCACGCCGCGCAGAAGTGCGGCTCGCAGGCCATCGACGACATCCGCGGCCTGATCAAGCTGAGTCCGACCGTCGGCTGGGGGCTGATGCTGGGCGCCCTGGCCATCCTCGGCATGCCGCCCTCCGGCGTCTTCGCCAGCGAGTTCCTGATCCTGACCACGGCGATGAAGGAGCAGCCGTGGGCCACCCCGATCCTGCTGATCGCGCTGGGCGTGGCCTTCGCCGCGATCTTCGGCAAGGTGCAGCCGATGGTCTTCGGCGAGCCCACCGCCAAGCGCCTGCCGCACAAGCCGGCGATGCTGCCGGTGTTCATCCATCTCGGCCTGGTGCTGATGCTCGGCCTGTGGATCCCGCCCTACCTCGCCGAGTGGTACCGGCAGGCGGCGAAGCTGATCGGCTGAAATGAGACTGCTCGGACAAGACCTGGAATTCGAGCGCCTGCCCGGCGCGCAGCCGGTCCATCGGGCCGCCTGCGACGACGCCGGCCTGCTCGCGTTCGCCGCGGCGGCGAAGGAATCGGGCGGACGGCTGGTCGCGCTGTGGGGATCGGACGAGCGCGATCGCGGCACGGGCTTCGCGCTCCACGTGGCATTTGCGCTGGCCGAAGGTCTGGCGCTCGTCACCCTGGCGCTGCCGGCCGGGCATCCCGAGTATCCCGATCTCGCGCCGCTCTTCCCGGCCGCCAACCGGCTTCAGCGCGCCGCATTCGACCTGCTCGGCATCGTCGCGCGCGGCGCCGACCGGCGGCCCTGGCTGCGCCACGCCAACTGGCCGGCCGACTTCCATCCGCTGCGCCGCGACTGCGACGCCAGCCGGCAATTCCCGCCGCAGAACGAGGACTATCCCTTCGTCCGGGTCGAAGGCGAGGGCGTGCACGAGATCGCGGTCGGACCGATCCACGCCGGGGTCATCGAGCCCGGCCACTTCCGCTTCTCGGTGGTCGGCGAGAAGGTGCTGCGCCTGGAGGAACGCCTGGGCTGGACGCACAAGGGGGTCGAGAAGCGCTTCGAGCAGTTCCGGCTCGCCGACGGCCACCGGCTCGCCGGGCGGATCTGCGGCGACTCCACCGTCGCCTACGCCTGGGCCTATTGCCTGGCCGCCGAGTCGCTCTCGGGCTGCCAGGTGCCGCAGCGGGCGCTGTGGCTGCGCGCGCTGCTCTTGGAGCGCGAGCGGATCGCCAACCATCTGGGCGACCTGGGCGCTATCGGCAACGACGCCGCGCTGTCCTTCGGTCTGTCCCAGTTCATGCGCCTCAAGGAAGACTGGCTGCGTCTGTCGGCCGAGCTGTTCGGCCACCGCCTGACGATGGACGCGATCGTCCCCGGCGGGGTCGCGGTCGAGCTCGCGGACCCCGGCGGGCAGCGCATCCGCGAGCAGTGCGACGCCATCGAGCGCGAGACCCACCGCCTGAAGAACATCTACGACGAGCACGCCGGCTTGCAGGACCGCTTCCTCACCACCGGCCGGCTCGATCCGGCGCTCGCCTCCGAATATTCGGTCAGCGGCATCGCGGGACGGGCCAGCAGCCAGTCCTGGGACCTGCGCACGCAGAATCCGATCGCCCCCTACGACGAACTCGACACGCAGATCGCCAGCCATCGCAGCGGCGACGTCGCCGCCCGCGTGCTGGTGCGCTTCGACGAGGTGTTCGAGTCGCTGCGCCTGATCCGGCGGATCGTCGACCGGCTGCCGCGGGGCGGGCTGACCGCGCCGCTGCCGGCGGCGCGCGAGGGATCGCTGGGCGTCGGCTGGATCGAGGGCTGGCGCGGCGACGTGCTGGTGGCGCTCTCCGCCGGGGCCGAGGGCGGCATCAGACGCTGCCACGCCCACGATCCCTCGTGGCACGTCTGGCCGGCGCTGGAGCACGCGATCATGGGCAACATCGTCCCCGATTTCCCGCTGATCAACAAATCCTTCAACCTCGCCTACAGCGGCGTGGATTCGTAATCATGTACCAGATCCTGAGACAGATCGTCAGAACCGGCATCAAGACCGAGGCGCCGCCCGCGCCCGACCAGGACTTGCGGGTGGCGGCGCAGCGCCTGGAGCGGGCGATGCTGGAGACCCTCGGCCGCGCCCTGGTGATCCGCCAGATCGACGCCGGCTCCTGCAACGGCTGCGAACTGGAAATCAACGCGCTGTCCAATCCCTACTACAACCTGGAGGCGCTGGGCATCAAGTTCGCCGCCAGCCCCAAGCACGCCGACCTGCTCCTGGTCACCGGCCCGGTGGCGAAGAACATGGAGGTGGCGGTCAAGCGCGCCTACGAATGCACGCCCGCGCCCAAGCTGGTGGTGGCGGTGGGCGATTGCGGCGCGAACGGCGGCGTCTTCGGCGAGAGCTACGCCAGTTGCGGCCGGGTCGCCAACGTCATCCCGGTCGATGTCGCCGTACCCGGCTGTCCGCCGACCCCGCTGGCGCTGATGACCGGCATCCTCACCGCGATCAGTTCGAGATAGCGCATGGAAATTCGCCGCCTGATCGTCACCGGCGCCGTCCAGGGAGTGGGCTACCGCCACGGCATGTCGCGCGAGGCGCAGCGCCTGGGCATCTCCGGCTGGGTCAGGAACCGCGCGGACGGCAGCGTCGAGGCGCTGGTCGGGGGCAGCGCCGAAGCGGTCGCAGCCATCATCGCCTGGGCCAGGCGCGGCCCGTCAGGCGCGCGCGTCACCCACGTGGCGGTGGAGTTCGACAGCGAGCTCGGCAAGTGCCTGGGCGGGAGCGAAGGCTTCGTGCGCTTGCCCGACGCG
>JAJZPJ010000053.1:0-1642 GCA_021811225.1 Pseudomonadota bacterium | reverse complement strand
CTACGCGAGATCGGCGACCAGCGCCGCCCGGGTCGGCTCGGGGACCGTGGCGCTCACCTGGTAGTTCGGATGATCGACGCCCATGGCGAGCGCCGCGCCGGCCTTGGCCGACGCGACCATTCCGGGGTCCAGCTCGAAGCGCAGGAAGTGCACCGCCGAGGTCTTGTCGGCGCTGCTGCGCTCCAGGTCCTCGTCGGCGATCGCATGAACCTTGTCGTGGCCGGCGATCTGCACCCAGACCTGGTCCTCGATGGCGAGCAGGCGCGCGAGTTCGGTACGGCGCACGGCCTCGTCGTCGTACTCGATCAGCATCGTCGCCTTCCAGTTCGCGCCGTCGGGCACCAGCGGCCCATAGACGGCGATCTCCTCGCGTATCCCCTCCTCCTCGAAGATCTTCTCGATGCGCAGCATCTCCTGGATCTGGTAGCGCACCGTCATTTCGTCCTCGAACTGCAGGCTGACGTGCTCGCCGAGAAAGACGGTGCGCAGGCGGCGGTGGGGAATGATGCGGGCGCGGAAATCCGCCCGCGCCCGGCTGTAGGCTTCCAGGCTCATCAGGCTGTCGCGGGCGATGCTCATCTCGGCATTTTCCTTTTCTTGGTTCACAGTCCGTAGGCCATCCGCACCAGGGTCAGCGGATGGAGTTTCTGCGCCGCGCCGGCGCTGCCCGCCTCGGTCATGCCCTGGAGGATGTGGCGGGCGGCGATGGCGCAGTCGGAGCTGACGAAGTCCGGCTCGCCCTGGCTCATCATCTTGAACACCGGCCGGCCGATCTTCATCGACATCTCGTAGTACTCGCTCTTCACGCCCCAAGTGCCGTCGTGGCCGGAACAGCGCTCGACGGTATTGACCGTGGCGCCGGTCATCTTCAGCACCTCCTCGGTCCTGCGGCCGATGTTCTGCACCCGCGAGTGGCAGGGGACGTGATAGCCGATCTTGCCCAGCGGCCGCTTGAAGTCGGTCTTCAGCAGCCCGTCCTTGCCGCGCAGCACCAGGTATTCGAAGGGGTCCATCATCGCCGCCGCGACCGCGGCGACCTCGGCGTCATCGGGGAACAGGAGCGGCAGCTCGGACTTGAACATCAGCGTGCACGAGGGCACCGGCGTCATGATCGCGTAGCCCTGCCGGGCGAGTTCGGCCAGGACCGGAATGTTCTTCTCCTTGTTGCGCGCCACCGCTTCCAGGTCGCCCAGTTCGAGCTTGGGCATGCCGCAGCAGGCTTCCTTGTCGACGACGAGGTGGGGAATCTCGTTGTGGTCGAGGATCGCGATCAGGTCGTGGCCGATGCCCGGCTCGTTGTAATTCACGTAGCAGGTCGAGAAGATCGCCACCTTGCCGCGCGTGCGCTCGCCGTCCCTGACCGGGTGCGCTTTGCTCGTCGCCGCGGTGGCGCGAAAGCGGGCGCTGTCGTACTCGGGCAGCCAGCGCTCTTTCTTGATGCCCAGCGCCGAGTCCATCGCGGCGCGCACGGGCGCCGACTTGTTGGCGGCATTGACCGCCCGCACCACCACCGGAATGGTCGCCAGCCTGCCCACCGCGTCGGTCGAGGAGAGCAGCCGGTCGCGCAGGCGCACCTCGCCGTTCTTGAACTTGATCGCCTTGGCGCGCAGCATGGTGTGCGGGAAATCGAGATTCCACGGGT
>JAJZPJ010000052.1 GCA_021811225.1 Pseudomonadota bacterium | reverse complement strand
CTGCTCGATACCATGGCCCGCGAACTGGGGCTCGATCCGATCGCGGTGCGGCGCAACAACCTGCTGGTCGCGCCCACCGACACCATCAACGGCCTCAAGGTCATGTCCTACGGCCTGCCCGACTGCCTCGACCGGGTGGAACAGGCCAGCGGCTGGAGAGCGCGCATCGGCAAATTGCCCAAGGGCCACGGCTTAGGGATAGCCTGCTCGCACTTCGTCAGCGGCTCGGCCAAGCCCATCCACTTCACCGGCCAGCCCCACGCCACCATCATCCTGAAGCTGGACTTCGACGCCGGCATCACCATCCTGACCGGCGCCGCCGACATCGGCCAGGGCTCGTCCACCGTCATCACCCAGGCGGTGGTCGAAGTGCTCGGCGTCGACTACGGCCGGGTCAGGGTGATCGCCAACGACTCGGCGATCACCCCCAAGGACAACGGCTCCTATTCCTCGCGCGTCACCTTCATGGTCGGCAACGCCGCGATCGATGCGGCGGAAAATCTCAAGAAGATCCTGATCGAGGCCGCGGCGCGGCGCCTGCAGGTGGAGCCCGCCCGCGTGGACTGCCTGGGCGAAGCCTACTGCGTCGCCGGCGAGCCCGACCGCATGGTCGGCTTCAACGAGGTGGTGAAGGAGGCCTTGGTCGCCACCGGCATGCTCAGCGTCAAGGGCACCTACACCTGCCCGATCGAATTCCAGGGCGGCAAGCACCGCGGCGGCGCGGTCGGCTCGACCATGGGCTTCTCCTACGCCGCCACCGTGGTCGAAGTGAGGGTCGATGAGGAGCTGGGCCGGGTCGAGGTGGTGAAGGTGTGGACCGCGCTCGACTGCGGCTTCGCCATCAATCCGCTCTCGGTCGAGGGCCAGATCCACGGCAGCGTCTGGATGGGCATGGGCCAGGCGCTGTCGGAGGAGACCCTGTACAAGGACGGCCGGCACATCGCCGCCAGCGTGCTCGACTACCACGTGCCGACGATCATCGAGTCGCCCGACATCGAGGTGCATATCGTCGAGAGCATCGACCCGAACGGGCCCTTCGGCGCCAAGGAGGCGAGCGAGGGCTCGCTCGCCTCGATGCCGCCGGCCATCGTGGCCGCGGTATACAATGCCATCGGTGTCAAGCTCACCGAACTGCCGCTGACTCCGGACCGGGTGCTCGATGCGATCGGCGGCCGGCGCCGGCCCGGCGCCCGGCGCCGAGAGCTGGCCGCGGAAAGGGAGGCCGCCTGATGGAGACCTTGCCCGATTTCCGCCTGCTCCGTCCGCACTCGATAGCCGACGCCCTCGCCGCGCGCGCCGCGACGGCGGATGCGCGTTATCTCGCCGGCGGCACCGACCTATTGACCAACATGCGCCGCGGCCTGGTGTCGGCGCAGACGCTGATCGACCTGGGCGCCATCGACGAGCTGCGCCGCCTCGCCGTCGATGACGCGGGACTCACCATCGGCGCCGGCGTCACCCTGGAGAAGCTCGCCGCGCATCCGCTGGTGATCGCCGAGTACGCGGCGCTGGCCGAAGCGGCGCTCTCCATCGCCGGACCGACCCATCGCGCCGTCGGCACCGTCGGCGGCAACCTGTGCCTGGACACGCGCTGCCGCTTCTACAACCAGAGCGAGCCCTGGCGCGCCGGCAACGACTACTGCATGAAGATCGCCGGCGACGCCTGCCGCGTCGCGCCCAAGGCCGACCGCTGCTACGCCGCCTTCAGCGGCGATCTGGCGCCGGCGCTGATGGTGCTGGGCGCCGTCGCCGAGATCGCCGGGCCGTCGGGCCGGCGGCAAATGCCGCTGGCCGAGGTCTATGCCGACGACGGCATCCGTTATCTCACGCTGGCGCCGGGAGAACTGCTGGTCTCGGTGCGGCTGCCGGCGGCCGACGGCCTGCGCTCCGGCTACGAAAAGGTCCGGGTGCGCGGCGCCGTCGATTTTCCGCTGGCCGGCGTCGCCGTCGCCCTGCGCTCGAAGGGCGGGCACGCGGCCGATCTGTCCATCGCGGTCACCGGCACCGACTCCCGGCCGCTCCTGATCACCGGACTGGACAAGCTGCCCAACGCCGGGGATCAGGCCGCGATCGAGAAGCTGCTGAGAAAGCAGGCCGGACCGATGGAGACGGCGATCACGCCGGCGCCCTACCGCCGCCGGGTATTGCCGGTCCTGGCGAAGCGCTTGATGGCGCGATTGCTGGCCGGCGCGGGTCAATGACCGCCTGAAACGGGTCTAGCACCGACCAGCCACCGGGGTCACGCTGAAGGCCGCGGCCCCGGCGGATCGCTCGTGGACGCGCCGCATACGAACGGTGCGGAAAAACCCTTCATATATCCATGATAATATGCGCCGCCGCCCGCAATGGGAGGTATGAGCTCGCCGTCATCTGAGACACGGCATGAGCTTCCGGAACCGCAAATAGAGCAGGACAGGGGAGAAGATCATGTTTTTCGGATCAGGCAAAGCACGCATCGAAGAACTGGAACGACGCCTGGCTCGGGAGGCGCGGCGCAACTCGGAGCTGGAACAGCAGTTGGCCGACGCCCACCGGGAGAAGCAGTCGCTGGAAGCCGCCAGCGCATCGATGCGCGGCGAAATGGACAAGTGCCAGCGCATCTACCAGACGATACAGTCGTTCGAGGAGTCCTTCATCGAGATCCAGCGATCCCAATTGGCGATCGCCAACCTGATGAAGAACGAGAAGCGCGACGCCGTCGAGGCGTCCCAGGTCTCCCACAGCAATCAGCTGGCGATCGAGACCATCTCCGGCAACATGCTGATGATGTCCGAAGACTCCCGGCAGATGTCGGGCAAGGTCGATGGACTCTCCGAGCGGGCCAGCCAGATCGGCGGCATCGTCCAGCTGATCAAGGAGATCGCCGACCAGACCAACCTGCTGGCCTTGAACGCCGCGATCGAGGCGGCGCGCGCCGGCGAGCAGGGGCGCGGCTTCGCCGTGGTCGCGGACGAGGTGAGGAAGCTCGCGGAGCGGACGACCAAGGCCACCGCCGAGATCTCGACGCTGGTGTCCAGCATCCAGCATGAAACCAGCCTCACCCGCGAACAGATGGAGCAGTGGACGCAGAAGACCCAGGGCTTCCGCCAGGAGGGCGAAGACGCCACCCACGGCATGGAGAAGCTGCTGAAGCTGTCGCAATCGATGGAAGGCACGATCGCCGCTTCGGCGCTGCGCAGCTTCGTCGAGGTCGCCAAGGTCGACCACCTGGTGTACAAATTCGAGATCTACAAGGTCTTCATGTGCCTGTCCGAGAAGCAGAGCAACGACTTCTCCGACCATCAGCATTGCCGGCTCGGCAAGTGGTACTACGAGGGCGAGGGCCGGGACTGCTACTCCAAGATGGACGGCTACCGGGAGGTGGAAGACCCGCACCGGCACTTCCACGACAGCGGCAAACTGGCGATCCAGTGCTTCCGCGAGGGCCAGATCGAAAAAGGCTTCGCGGCGATCGACGCGATGGAAGCGGCGAGCATGGCGGTGCTGGCGGCGTTGGAGCGCATCGCCGCCAGCGGCGAGAACGACCGCTCGGCGCTGTGCCATTCGGGCTGAGGCGCCGGCCGCTGTCGGCCGACTCCACAGATGTAGGTTATTGCAATTCGTCGGCAACTCAAGCCAAGGCCCGCTCGACCACCTCGGCGACGTCGCGCGACAGCCCGGGATGGCCGCGCAATGCTTCCAGCGCCGCCCGGGCGTGCGCCTGACGCCCGCAATCGAACCGGCGCCAGCGGTCGAATGAGCGCGCGAGCCGGGAGGCGACCTGGGGGTTGATCGCATCCACGCGCAGGGTCTGCGCGGCGAGGAAGCGGTAGCCGGCGCCGTCGGCGGCGTGGAAGCGGACGTGGTTGGCGCCGAAGCCGCGCAGCAGCGCATAGACCTTGTTCGGGTTCTTCAGGTCGAAGGACGGATGCTCGATGAGGCGCATCACCTCGGCCAGCGTCCCGGGCCGGCTGCTCGACGCCTGAACCAGCAGCCACTTGTCCAGCACCAGCGCCTCGTGCCGCCAGCGACTATGGAAGTCGTCGAGCGCCAGCTGCCGCTCCGGCCCTTCGCTCTGGGCCAGGGCGGCGAGCGCGGCATAGCGCTCGCTCATGTTGTCGGCGCCCCGGTATTGGCGCAGCGCCAGTTCCCGACCCACTGCCGTGTCCGCCGCCGTGAGATAGCTCAGGCACAGGTTGCGCAGCGCGCGCCGGCCGATGTCGGCCGGTTCGGGCCGGTAGGGGCCGGTGCCCGCATAGTCCCGATAGCAGGCGGCGAATTGCGGCCCGAGTTGCTCGGCGAGCTGACGGCGGAGCCCGTCGCGGGCGGCGTGCAGCGCCTCCGGATCGACCACCGCGAGCGCTTCGGCCAGCGTCGCCTCGGTCGGCAGCGCCAGCACTTCGGCGGCGTACGCCGGGTCGTCGCCGGCGCGCTCGAGCACGCGGGCACAGGCGCGGACATAGCCCTCGGGCCAGGTCGGCGCATCGCCGGCAGCGATCTTCGCGGTGGCGGCCAGGATCAGGCGGGAAGCCAGCCGCTGGCCCGCCTCCCAACGGTTGAAGGGATCGCTGTCGTGGGCCAGGAGATGCGTCAGCTCCTCGTCGCCGTAGGGGAAGTCCAATATCACCGGCGCCGAAAAACCGCGCAGCAACGAGGGTACGGGAGCGGCGGCGACTTCCTCGAAGACGAATTCCTGGCGCTCTTCGGTCAAGGACAGCGCGCGCTCGCCGACTGCCTCGCACTCCCCCTTCAAGCGCGCCGGCAGGTCGGCGCCGTCGGGTCCGACCAGGCCGACGGCGACCGGGATGTGGTAGGGCAGATTGCCGTCGCCGGGACATTGCGCGAGCGTCAGCGTGTAGCGGCGAGCGTCCGCGTCGTAGCGGCCGGTCGCCGTCAGCCGCGGCGTGCCGGCCTGATCGTACCAGCGCATGAACTGCCCGAGATCGACGCCCGACGCATCGGCCATGGCGCGGACGAAATCGTCGCAGGTCACCGCCTGGCCGTCGTGACGCGCGAAGTACAGATCCATGCCGCGGCGGAACGCTTGCTTGCCGATCAGCGTCCGGATCATGCGCACCACCTGGGCACCCTTTTCGTACACCGTGGCGGTGTAGAAATTGTTGATCTCCCGGTAGGCCGACGGCCGCACCGGATGCGCCATCGGCCCCGCATCCTCGGGGAACTGGGCAGCGCGCAGGTCGCGCACGTCGCGGATGTGGCTGACGGCGCGGCCGTGCAGGTCGGCGCCGAACTCCTGATCGCGATACACGGTCAGGCCCTCCTTCAGCGACAGCTGGAACCAGTCGCGGCAGGTGACCCGGTTGCCGGTCCAGTTGTGGAAATATTCGTGCGCCACGACCCGGTCGATGTTCTCGAAGTCGCCGTCGCCGGCGAGGTCCTGCCGGGCCAGCACGTACTTGGTGTTGAAGATGTTGAGGCCCTTGTTCTCCATCGCGCCCATGTTGAAGTCGCCGACCGCGACGATCATGTAGTGGTCGAGATCGCACTCCAGGCCGAAGGCCTCCTCGTCCCAGCGCATCGCCTTCTTCAGGGCCGCCATCGCGTGACCGCACTGGTCGAGCTTGCCCGGCTCGACATAGATGGCGAGCTCGACCGGACGTCCGGAGCGCGTCCGGTAGCTGTCGCGCAGCACCTCCAGGCGCGCGGCCACCAGGGCGAACAGGTAGCAGGGCTTGGGATGCGGGTCCTGCCATTTCGCCCAATGCCTGCCGCCCGGCTCGTCGCCCGCGCCCACCGGATTGCCGTTGGCGAGCAGCAGCGGCAAGGCCTCCTTGTCGGCGTGCACGGTCACCGTGAACCGCGACATCACGTCGGGGCGGTCGGGGAACCAGGTGATGCGGCGAAAGCCCTGGGCCTCGCACTGGGTGACGTAACCGTCGGCGCAGCGGTACAGGCCGGAGAGCCGGGTGTTGGCGTCGGGCAGGATGCGGCTCACGGTCTCCAGCACGAAGGCGTCGGGCACGTCGGCGATGCTCAGCCGCGTCTGGTCGAGCGTGTAGCGCCCGGCGGCGAGGGCAAGGCCGTCGAGCGTCACCGCGATCGTCTCCAGTTCGTCGCCGTCCAGCGCCAGCGGCGCTTGCCGGTCGCGCG
This sequence comes from Pseudomonadota bacterium, assembly GCA_021811225.1. Lineage (GTDB taxonomy): Bacteria > Pseudomonadota > Gammaproteobacteria > Burkholderiales > Rhodocyclaceae > CAIYYX01. The sequence goes on along the minus strand of JAJZPJ010000052.1, from coordinate 8,421 downwards.
CCGCGGGATTGCGGCGCAGGGCGAGGCGGGCGCCGACCACGACGAAGCCTGCTTGAAAATCCACCTCCAGATCGACGCTATCGACCAGGAAATCGGGCGGCGTGTAGTCCTCGAGCAGTACGGTGTGCGGGGTATCGGTTTTCATCGGATCATCCGGAAGCGGGCAACAGCGGCGAGCGCGTGATTCTACCCCGGTGCCGCGGCTTGTCGATTCCCGGCCCGGGCAGTAAGCTCTCCCCGGCGATGATGTCGCCATCGCGAGCGCCGCGGCCTGCGGCCTCGCAGTGACGAGGTCTGATGAATAGGGGTGACCGATGGAAGCGCAAGAGCCGACCGCCCGGTGCGGGCCATGAGCGGAATTCTCGCCGAGCTGCTGCTGATGCTCTTCGTCATCCTGCTGGCCTCGGAACTGTTCACCAATGCCCTGGAGCACCTGGGCGAGCGGCTCGGGATCTCGGAGGGCGTCACCGGCTCGCTCTTCGCCGCGGTCGGCACGGCGCTGCCCGAGACGCTGGTGCCGCTCCTGGCGCTGCTCGCCGGCACGGCCCAGGTGAACGTCAATGAGGAGATCGGGGTCGGCGCCATCCTCGGCGCGCCGCTGATGCTATCGACCCTGTCCGTCTGCCTGATGGCGCTGTCGGTGCTCGGCCGGCGCGGCGCGACCGGCCGCGTGCGCCCCGAGCACGGCGGCCTGGTGCGCGACCTCGACTTCTTTCTGGCGGCCTTCGCGCTCGCCGCCGCGGCCATGTTCATCCCGCACCAGGCCCGCTACGTCCGGGGCGCGCTGAGTTTCGCGCTGGTGCTGATCTACTTCGTCTATCTGCTGCTCACCCTGCGCGCCTCGGCCAGGCTGGTCGAGGCGGGACACGGCACCGAGGCCGGAGAACCGATGCTGCTCGCCCGGATCGGGCTGCCGGAGAGCCTGCCGACCATCCTGCTGCAGCTCGGTGCGGGCCTGGCGCTGCTGGTCTTCGGCGCCAAGGGCTTCATCCGCGGGGTCGAGGGCGCCGCGCAGATTTTCGGCATATCGGCGCTGCTCCTGTCGCTCCTGATCATCCCGATCGCGACCGAACTGCCGGAGAAGGTCAATAGCATCCTCTGGGTCCGGCGCGGCAAGGACACGCTGGCGATGGGCAACATCACCGGCGCGATGGTCTTCCAGGGCACGCTGCTGCCGGCGATCGGCATCATGCTCACGCCCTGGCAGCCGCGCATCGAGGTGCTGACCGGGGTCGTGGTCACCCTGATCGCCGTCGCCTGGCTGCGCTTCCAAGCCCGCTCCGGCGGCTTGCGCATCTGGGCGCTGCTGGTCAATGGCGGCCTCTACCTCTGCTTCCTGGCGATCACGCTCGGCCGCTGAGGTCGCCGCCGCCCGGTTCTGCCACCGCCGGCGACGCGGCCCTGCTTGGTGAGGCTGAGGACCAGCTTGGCTTCGATGTGGTGCGGCTCGCCGTTTCGATGGTGCACGATCCTTTGATAGCTGACCGGGCGGCCTGCGAGCAACAGAGCAATGACGACAATATACCCCCGTTGCCCGCTGTTCCGCCCCATTGAGAGCGGTCGGCATGCATGGGTTCCAAGCGGTCCGGCTTACTCGCCCAGCAATTCCGCGAAGAACTCCATGCCCTCCACCCGCTCGGCCACGACCTTGAGGATGACGATCATGGGAACCCCCAGCAGCAGGCCCCAGATGCCCCAGATCCAGCCCCAGAACAGCAGGCTGACGAAGACCGCCGCCGGATTCATCTTTGCAATCCGGCCCGTCATCCAGGTCGTCACGCCGGTGCCGATCAGGACGGCGATCCCCAGCGAGGCGCCGGCGACCAGCAGCGCCATGCGCAAGGATTCGAACTGCATGAACGCCACCAGCCCCGTGGCACAGGCGATGAGCAAGGGCCCGAAGTACGGCATGATGTGCAGGAAGCCGGCAACCACCGCCCACGCGCCCGCATTTTGCAGACCGATCCAGCGCAGCGCGATCCACATCAAGAGCGCCAGCAGGACATTCGTGACCAGGAGCATGGCCATGTAATTCTGGATCGAGGTATTGATCTCGTCCAGGATGTGCACGGTGATCTTTTTCTGGCGCAGCGAGGGACCGGTCAGCCTCACCAGTTTGCGCTTGAAGGTATCACCCGCCAGCAGCAGGAAGAAGACCAGGAAGATGACCATCGTCGCCTGCCCGACGAATCCGAGCACGCCCATCGAGCCGGCCCAGATCCAATCGATCACCCTGAATTCGGCGACCGCCGGCTTCTTGTGCGAGGGCGCCGGCCCGGTGCCGCTAGCCGCCGCCCGCTGAATTTCCGTGGCGGCCGCCTGCATCTGCTGGATCGTGCCCGGCTGATCGCCCATCGTCTTGGTGATCAGGCGCGAAAATTTGTGCGTCGCCGCCGGCAATTCCTCGACAATCGACTGAAACTCGCCCAGCAGCGTCGGCAGCACGGCGCCCGCTGCGGCCAATATCAGTGCCGTGACCAGCGCAGCGCCGACGACGCGCGCGACATGGCGGCGCTCCAGCCAAACCACCAGCGGGTTCAGCGTGTAAGCGACGAAAACGCCGAACAGCAGGGGAATGAGAAATCGCTGCGCCCACTGCAGCGCGAACAGAAAGGCGACGGTGGCGATGATGCCCAGCGCCAGACCGCGCGCGTTCACGTGCAGCGGCAGATGGGCCGACGGGGTCATTAGCCGCTCGGAGTCCGCCTCCGGCGCTTGACGGCCAGCCGAACTCATTGGGTCGGCTTCAGCACCAGACGGTTATCGACCTCCTTGACCCCGGCCACCGCAGCCGCCAGTCCCTTGGCCATATCGCTGTTCTGCTGGGAGTCGACCGAGCCGCTCAGGCTCACCACGCCTTTGACGGTATCGACGCTGATCTGCAGCGTCTTGAGACCGGGCTCGGCAAAGATGGCCGCCTTGACCTTGGCCGTGATCGTCGCGTCATCGATGGCGACGCCGGCCTTCTGGCTCTGTTCGCCCATCTTTTCACCGACCTTGTCGGCCACCTCTCCCAGTTTCTGGCCGGCCGCATCGGCGGTCTGGTCGATCTGCTTGCCCGCGGTTTCGGCAGGCCCCGGTTTGTCGCACGCCGCCAGCCCGATAGCCAGCAGCAGCGAGGCGACGATGAGTTTGTAAGGTTTGAGACTGTTCATTTTGCGGTCCTCGAGTGGATGAGCGCATATCTTGCGCCAAACGATGTCGGGCTTCGGCTCGATCGTGCGCCGGGAATCCCGATGGCCAGGTTTTACGTGGAAATGCGCAGCGCCTCTGTACGCTGACGAACATTGAATGGGCGTTTTCCGAGTGCGCCTGTCCGCCGATAGCGCGGCGGCGGCCGCAGGCCGGCCGTTCGCGGTCGCCACAGACTCGGTGCGGCAGCGAACAGATGTCGCGATTGCTCTCGTCTATGCTGGCCCCTCGTGCTTTTTCAACGCTCAACGGGAGTCAACCATGGGCACCATCTTGCTAGTCATCCTGATCCTCGCGCTCATCGGCGTTTTTCCGACTTGGCCCCACAGCCGCAACTGGGGCTACGGTCCCAGCGGCTTGGCCGGTCTGGTCCTGATCATTCTGGTGATCATGTTGCTCACCGGACGACTTTAAAAGGAGACTCGTCATGAACGTCACCATCAGTCTGGTTCCGGTCGTATCGCTCTTAGCCGGCATCCTGATCTTCATCTTCCCGCGGCTGCTGTCTACGATCGTGGCTGTCTATCTGATCATGGTCGGCCTGGCCGGCCTGTTCGGATCCGGTCATTTTCTGAGGTGACCCGCCGCGCGAGCATCGCGCTCGCCGGTGTCGCCGGCCTGATCGCCGTCTGCGGACTCGCGCTGGTCGCGTTGCACGATTTCGACTGGAACCGGGCCAAGCCCTGGCTCGATGGCCGCGTCGGCGCGGCGCTCGGTCGCCCGTTCGCGATCGCCGGTGATCTCTCGCTGACCTGGGAAAGATCCGCCGCGGCGGCGACCGGATCGGAGCGAACCTGGCGCGAGCTGATTCCCTGGCCGCATCTGGTCGCGCAGGATGTTCATATCGGTAACCCGCCGGACATGGCGTCGAGCGGCGAGATGGCGAGCATCAGGGAAATCGCCTTTTCGCTGAACCCGCTGGCCTTGCTGGAAAAAAGGATCGCGATCCCGGTCCTGAGCTTCGCTGCGCCCATCGTCAGCCTGCGCCGCGAGGCCGACGGCAGCAACAACTGGACATTCGGCAACGGCGATGAGCGCTCGCCCTGGCGACTGCAATTGCACAGCGTGATCTTCAGCCAAGGCAGCGTGCACCTGATCGACGCCATCCGGCACGCCGACGTGACGGCAGCGATCGAGAGCCGCGACGCCGACCCCGGCTACGGCGTGGCCTGGCGTTTGCGCGGCAAGCTCAATGGCGAGCCGGTCAGCGGCGAGGGCAAGGCCGGCGCCTTGTTGTCCTTGCAGCAGCAGACCCTACCCTACCCGTTCATGGCCGATCTGCGCGTGGGAAAGACCGTGATCGCGGTCGCCGGGACGCTCACCAAGCCGAGCGATCTGGCCGCACTCGACATGCACCTGAAGCTGTCCGGCGCGAGCATGGCGCGGCTTTATGCCCTCACCGGCCTGGTCCTGCCGGAGACGCCGCCCTTTTCGACCGATGGCCATCTGATCGGCACCCTGAGCGCGCAGGGCGGCCACTGGCGCTACGAAAAGTTCATCGGGCGGGTCGGCTCCAGCGACATCGGCGGCAATCTCGACTATCAGTCGAGACCTGCGCGCCCGCTGCTGACCGGAACGGTGGTGTCGCACCTGCTGAAATTTTCCGATCTGGCGCCGCTGATCGGTGCCGACTCGAATGCCAGCAAGGCCCTGCGCGGCGTCGCCGCCGTCCAGCCGGCGGGCAAGGTGCTGCCGGTCGAGCGCTTCAAGACGGAACGCTGGACCAGCATCGATGCCGACATCAAATTCAGCGCCGACAGAATTATCCGCGCCGAGGAATTGCCGATCAACAAACTGACGGCCACGCTGCATCTGCAAGACGGCGTGTTGTCCCTGCTGCCGCTCAATTTCGGGATGGCGGGGGGAGACCTGAGCTCGAACATCAGGCTCGACGGCAGCGGCCGGGCCGGCAAGCATGCGATCAAGGCGGAAATGACCGTGACGGCCCGCCATTTGCAATTGAAACAATTATTTCCCAGCCTGCGACCGCTGCGCGCCAGCGCCGGCGAACTCGACGGCGAGGCCTCCCTGTCGGCGACCGGCGACTCGGTCGCGAGCTTGCTGGGCGACGCCAACGGCGAGGTCAAGACCCTGATCGATCATGGCACGGTCAGCAAGCTGTTGCTGGAAGAAATGGGCTTGAACATCGGCAACGTGATCATCACCCGTCTGGTCGGCGACAAACAAGTCAGGCTCAATTGCCTGGCAGCCGATTTTGGCGTGAGCCGTGGCGTGATGCGGACGCACGGTTTCATCGTCGATACCGCCGCTGCCATTGTCGACGTCAGCGGCGACATCGATTTGGCGCGAGAGCGGCTGAACCTGACCGTCAGGCCCAACAGCAAGGGGCTGCGCGTGCTCTCGCTCAGGGCGCCACTCTACGTGCGCGGCAGCTTCAGTCAGCCGCGCCTCAGCATCGACAAAGGCGTGCTGGCCCTGAAGGCGGGCAGCGCGCTGGCACTGGCGGTTCTGGCGCCGGTCGCGGCGCTGATCCCCTTGACCAAGACCGGGCCGGACGAAAGCAGCGATTGCCCCAGGTTGCTGGCCGCTGCGCGGGTCAAACCGGTGGCGCCGCCGCCGGGCAAGATTTACCGGCGCAAGCTCATGCGAGGGCAGCGCTGAAAATGCGCGCCGCAGCCGCAGTCGCGCCCATGCCCTATGTTCGACAGCGCACAGATAGCCGCTGGATTTGCGCCTAAGCTGGTTCATCGATTCCCGGCCTCACGAACAACAACAGGAGCAATAAATGAAAACATCACGACTCTTACTGGGCATGCTCGCCATGGCCTCCTTGACCACGGCCGGGGTTGCTGCCGCAGACGAACCAGGCAACGGCGCGTATCTCACCGACAGCAGCGGCAAGGTCGTCAAGAGCGGCACCGGCCTATGCTGGCGCACCGGGGCGTGGACGCCGGCGATGGCGAGCGCCGAATGCGATCCGGATCTGGTCAAGAAAGAAGCGCCGAAAGTCGCTGCCGCCGAACCGCCCGCTCCCGTACCGGCGCCCGCCGTCGCGCCGGATGCGCCGGCCTTCGTGCCGATCGCCCTGCGGGCCGAGGCGCTGTTCGGATTCGACAAAGCCGTCATACGTCCGGGCGGCAAGCAAAAACTCGACGAGGAAGTCGTGGCCAAGATGAAGGAATATCCGCAGGTCGAGCGGGTGCGCGTGACGGGCTACACCGACCGCATCGGCTCCAGCGCCTACAATCAGAAGTTGTCGCAGCGTCGCGCCGACGCCGTGAAGGATTACCTGGTCGGCCAAGGCGTTGCCGCCGGGCGCATCGAGACCGCTGCCAAGGGTGAGGCCGACCCGGTCGTTTCCTGCGCCAAGGTGAAGGGCAAGGCCAACGGCAAGAACAGGAAGCTGGTTGAATGCCTGCAACCGAACCGCCGCATCATGGTGGAAATCGAGACGCAGCGGCCGGTGCAAAGGTAAGCCGGGCAAGTCACTCGGGTAAGCCACTCTGATAAGCTTCGGGTGCGCCTCGCCACCTGACCAGGAAAGAAAGGCCAACCAAGACGGTTGGCCTTTTTATGAAAACCGCTCATATGCCCGCCATCGTCCGACAGTTGCGCCAGGTCATCAATGCCGCGGTCGCTGACTGGATCAATCACCGCGCCGCCAGCAAGGGTGCGGCATTGGCTTTTTATACCTTGTTCTCGATGGCGCCGATTCTCATTCTGGTGATCGCCATCGCCGGCTTTTTCTACGGCGCCCAGGCGGCACGGGGCGAGATCATGACGCAACTGCGGGGACTGGTCGGAGACCAGGGCGCCGAAGCGATCCAGCTGATACTGGCGGGCGCGAGCAATCAGGCGCAAGGGCGCCTGGCCACGCTCGTCGCCACCGCCTTGCTGCTGTTCGGCGCCACCAGCGTGTTCGCCGAATTGAAAGCCAGTCTGGATGAAATATGGCAAATTCCCAGCGTCAGCCAGACCGGGCTGTGGGATTTGCTGCGCACCCGCCTGCTGTCGTTCGGACTGATCCTGGTGCTGACCTTCCTGCTGATGGTGTCGCTGGTGGTCAGCGCCGTGCTGGCGGTGCTGGAGCGCTACTGGGGCGGCCTCTGGCGAGACACGGCCTTCTGGCTGGGATCGCTGGCGGGATTGATCGGCTTTGCCGTGATCGCCACCCTGTTCGCGGTCATCTACAAGATGCTGCCGCGCGTGTGCCTGTCCTGGCGCGACGTGACGATCGGCGCGCTGGGCACCGCGGCCCTGTTCGCGCTGGGCAAGTATGCGATCGGCCTGTATATCGGCAATAGCGGCGTCGCCAGCAGTTTCGGTGCCGCCGGATCGATGATCGCCTTGCTGTTGTGGGTGTATTACTCCGCGCAGATCTTTTTCCTGGGCGCCGAATTCACGCGCCAATACGCGCTGCGCATGGGCAGCCTGAGCCACGGGCCGGCGCCGGGAGCAGCCTAGACGGAGTCATTCGATGGGGAGGCCGACCGTCACCACCAGCACGTCGGTGGTCGCCGCGATTGCCGCCGGCAGAGGCGGCAGGCCGGTGAGGGTTTTCGACAGCGCCAGAACCTTTCTGTCGGTATTCCGGTTTCCCGAGCTATGGCTCAATTCGACGCCTTCTAGCGTTCCGTCCCTGAGGATCGAATAGCTGAGCATCATCGTTGCCGCAGGCTTCGAGGCGGGAAAGGCGGTCGCCAAGAGGCGCTGCAATCGGGTCCGCAGATTCTGGAGATACGCGCCCAGCGCCGGCGTGCTGTCGTTGGAGCCGACAAACAGCTTGCGTTCGCGCCGCTGATATTGCTCGAGCTGGCGGAAGACCCGCTGCTCGAACGACGCTTCACTCTCGGCCGCTGGGCGAATCGGCTTGCCCCGGCGCGCCGTTTTCGGCAAGGCTGCGGCTTTGGCCGCCCTGACCACAGACGGGGCAAGCGGCGCCGGGGCAGCGGCCGCTTCGCTGCGCACCTGATCGGACTTGCCCATCGCGCCGTGCAGCCGGGCGCGCCAGCGAAGGGCCTTTTCGGCATCGGGCGCGACGCCCAGTCCGCCCTTTTCGTAGATCTTGACCATGAGCGACAGCGCCGGGCGAAATCCGGAGCGCGCGGCGTCGCGATAATAGCGTAGCGCGGTCGCATCGTTCTTGGTCACGCCCAGACCGTCGGCGTACATCTTCGCCAGATTCGCCATCGCGTCGGGCAGACCCAAGACCTGCGCCTTGGAAAACCAGTCCAGCGCAAGTTGATAATTGCGTTGCACTCCCAGGCC
>JAJZPJ010000051.1 GCA_021811225.1 Pseudomonadota bacterium | reverse complement strand
TGGTGCGGTCGAGCACCGCGATCTTGCTCACCGTCGCCGGCAAGGCCGCGAGCAGCGCCTCCGGCACCAGCGGCCGGTACAGCCGCACCTTGAGCAGGCCGAGCTTTTCGCCGCGCGCGTTCAGGTGTTCGACCACCTCCTCGGTAGCGGTCGCCCCCGAGCCCATGATCGCGATCACGCGCTCGGCGTCGGGCGCGCCGAAATATTCGTAGAGCTTGTAGCGACGTCCGGTCAGCGCGGCGAACTTGTCCATCTGCCGCGCCACGATGCCGGGCATCATTTCGTAGTGGGGATTGACCGCCTCGCGCATCTGGAAGAACACGTCCGGGTTCTGCGAGGTACCGCGCACCACCGGCTTCTCGGGCGACAGGGCGCGGGCGCGGTGGGCCTGCACCAGCTCGTCGGAGATCATCGCGCGCACCACGCTGCGGTCGATCTGCTCGATCTTGGCCACCTCGTGGGAAGTGCGGAAGCCGTCGAAGAAGTGCATCACCGGCAGCCTGCCCTCCAGCGTCGCGGCCTGGGCGATCAGCGCGAAGTCGTGGGCCTCCTGGACCGAGTTGGAGCAGAGCATCGTCCAGCCGCAGGCGCGCGCCGCCATCACGTCGGAGTGGTCGCCGAAGATCGACAGCGCGTGGGTGGCGATGGTGCGCGCCGCGACGTGGAACACCGTCGAGGTCAGCTCGCCGGCGATCTTGTACATGTTGGGGATCATCAACAGCAGCCCCTGCGACGAGGTGAAGGTGGTCGCCAAGGCGCCGGTCTGGAGCGCGCCGTGGATCGCGCCGGCGGCGCCGCCCTCGTGCTGCATCTCGATCACCGCCGGCACCGTGCCCCAGAGGTTCTTCACGCCCTGGGCCGACCACTGGTCGGCCAATTCGCCCATCGGCGAACTGGGCGTGATCGGGTAGATCGCGATCACCTCGCTGGTCAGGTGCGCGATCGCCGCCGCCGCCTCGTTGGCGTCCACCGTCAGCGTCTCGGCCCGGCCGGGCCGGGCCTGTTGATCCGCCTGGCGGACTTCGCCGCCGGACTCCTTGATCGTATCGAGATTCAGCACTTGCAAAACTCCTTGTCCTATCGTCAGCCCACGATACTGCCAAGTTTCCCGGGAAACCCCTGTGACTTAGATCAAATGCCGGCGCGGCTGGCGAAAATCCGCGGGTCTGTTCAAGCTGGGCCGTCGGGAGAACGCCGGCTCAGGGCATCCGCCGCTCGAACGGCAGCGTCACGGTCAATGGCGCACCGACCGCCGCCCTTCGAATCCGGCTGACGGGTCATTGCGGCCGCGCGAGCCTGGCGCCGGGCCAGAGGTCGGGACGGCTGCGCAGGTATTGCGGCGGATAGTCGGCCGCCGCGCCCAGACGCTGGGCGGCGTGCCAGCCCCAGCGCGGATCGTCGAGAAAGGCGCGGCCCAGCGCCACCATGTCGGCCTGGCCGGACGCGATGACATTCTCGGCCTGCGCCGGGTCGGCGATCATGCCCACCGCGCGCGTCGCGATGCCGGCTTCGCGCTTCACCTGCGCCGCGAAGGGCAGCTGATAGCCGGGACCGGCGACGATCTTCGCGGCCGGCACCAGGCCGCCGCTGGAGACGCAGACGTAATCGTAGCCCAGCGCCTTCAGCGCGCGTGCCAGCGCCACCGCGACCTCGGGTCCGGCGCCGCCCTCCATCCAGTCGCTGGCGGTGATCCGGGCGCCCAGGCACTTGTCCCGGGGCAGCACCTCGCGCAGCGCCGCGGCCACCTCGAGCGGAAAGCGCAGCCGGTTCTCCAGCGAACCGCCGTAGGCATCGGTCCGATGGTTGGCGAGCGGCGACATGAATTGGTGCAGCAGGTAGCCGTGCGCGGCGTGCAGCTCGACCGCGTCCAGCCCCAGACGCACGGTACGGACCGCCGCCTGCGCGAAGGCATCGACGATGCGCTTCATGCCGGCGGCATCGAGCGCCTGCGGCGCGTGCCAGTCGTCGCCGAAGGGAATCGCCGAGGGCGCCTGCGTCGGCCACGGCGATTCCGTCGCCGCCAGCGCCGCCCCGCCCGCCCAGGGCGTCCGGGCCGAAGCCTTGCGCCCGGCGTGGGCGAGCTGGATGCCGATCGGCATCTTCGAGATCCGCCGGCAGACCGCGAGCACCCTGGCCATCGCCGCCTCGTTGTGATCGCTGTAGAGCCCGACGCAGCCGTGGGTGATGCGCGCCTCGCGCGTCACCGCGGTGGCCTCGACGACCAAAAGGCCCGCGCCCGAGAGCGCGAGATTGGGCAGGTGCATCGCGTGCCAGTCGCCCATGCAGCCGTCGTCGGCGGAATACTGGCACATCGGCGAGATCGCGATGCGGTTGGGCAGCGTGATGCCGCCCAGTTGGATCGGGGTGAACAGCTTGCAGGTCATGGCCGGAGCCCTCCTCGAGTTGCCGGCATCTTACAGCAGGGCGACGAGGCAACGCTCATTCTTGGTGCATATGCCCGATCCGACGCACCAACATCGTTTCGATGGCGACGCCCGGTCGCCGCCAGAGCAAGCCTCGATTTGCAAAAATTCCTTACTGCTCAAGGGCATTATCGACATCGACACCACTCTCGCATAGCTCCTGGCACACATTTCGCTGAAGCAGTGGCAGCGCAAAACAGCGCGCACCGGCTTGCGCCACTAATTCAACTTATAGGGGGGTTCGTTCATGAAACGTCGCAACTTCGTCAAGACCATGGCACTGTCGGTGACGCTGGCCGCGGCCGGCATCACCGCGCTGCCGGCACTGGCCGCCGACACCATCAAGGTCGGCATTCTGCATTCGCTCTCGGGCACCATGGCCATCTCCGAAACCGCGCTCAAGGACACGGCGCTGATGACCATCGCCGAGATCAACGCCCACGGCGGCGTGCTCGGCAAGAAACTGGAGCCGGTGGTGGTCGACCCGGCCTCGAACTGGCCGCTGTTCGCCGAGAAGGCGCGCCAGTTGCTCAGTCAGGACAAGGTCGCGGTGGTGTTCGGCTGCTGGACCTCGGTGTCGCGCAAATCCGTGCTGCCGGTGTTCAAGGAATTGAACGGCCTGCTCTTCTACCCGGTCCAGTACGAGGGCGAGGAGCTCGAGCACAACGTCTTTTACACCGGTGCCGCGCCCAACCAGCAGGCGATCCCCGCGGTCGAATACCTGATGAGCAAGGAAGGCGGGGGCGCCCGCCGCTTCGTCCTGCTCGGCACCGACTACGTCTATCCGCGCACCACCAACAAAATTCTGCGCGCCTTCCTGCACACCAAGGGGGTCAAGGATAGCGACATCATGGAGGAATACACGCCCTTCGGCTACAGTGACTACCAGACCATCGTCGCCAACATCAAGAAGTTCGCCGCCGGCGGCAAGACCGCGGTCATCTCCACCATCAACGGCGACTCCAACGTGCCCTTCTACAAGGAGCTAGGCAACGCCGGCCTGAAAGCCACCGACGTGCCGGTGGTGGCCTTCTCGGTCGGCGAGGAGGAACTGCGCGGCCTCGACACCAAGCCCCTGGTCGGCAATCTGGCGGCGTGGAACTACTTCGAGTCGCTGAAGAATCCGACCAACGCCGCCTTCATCAAGAAGTGGCTGGCCTATGCGAAGAAGATGAATCTGCCGAGTTCCGAGCGCGTCACCAACGATCCGATGGAGGCCACCTACGTCGGCATCAACATGTGGAAGCAGGCGGTCGAGAAGGCCAAGTCCACCGACACCGACAAGGTGATCGCGGCGATGGCCGGACAGACCTTCAAGGCGCCCGACGGCTACACGCTGGAGATGGACAAGACCAACCATCATCTGCACAAGCCGGTGTTCATCGGCGAGATCCGGGCCGACGGCCAGTTCAACGTCGTCTGGAAGAGCAAGGGCTTGATTCGCGCCCAGCCCTGGAGTCCGTACATCCCGGGCAACGAGGCCAAGCAGAAACTGTAATCGGCGACGGGCGCCGGCTGGACCGGCGCCCGCCGAACCGAAATCGCCTGAAACCCGAACCGATCCCGCCATGCGACTGTTCAAGCTCCTGCTGCCGCTGTTGGTCCTGCTCCTGGTGCGCGTCGCGCCGGCACACGCCGCGCTCGACCCGGCCGTGCTGCAGCCCCTGGCCGCCGACGACTACGACGCCAAGCTTGCCGTCATCGGCAAGCTGGTCGACATCGGCGGCCCCGATGCGCTGCGGGTACTGAAAGCGCTGTCCGACGACGCGCTCGCCGTCGCCGGCGGCAGGATCGTGGTGATCGACGGCGAGCGCGTCGTCGACGCCGCCACCGGCGTCGAGATCAAGCCGGCGCCGGAGGACAGCGACGGCATCACCATCAACAATTACGTGCGCCGCCGGCTTGACGACGCGCTGGCGCGGCTGCGCCTGTTCGCTCCCGAGCGGGCGACACGCCTGGCCGCGGCCCGCGATCTGCTCGACCACGTAGCCGCCGACATGGCGCCGCTGCTCGGTCGCGCCCTGGCTACCGAGACCGATCCGCAGATCAAGGCGCTGCTGGCCCTAGCAGATGCCCAGGCCAGCCTGAAGAATCCCGACGCCGCGATACGCCTGGCGGCGGTCAAGACCCTGGCCCGGTCGAGCGATCCGAGTGTTGTGCATCTGCTCGCCGCGCTAGAGGATCCGAAAACCGAACCCGACGAGCGCGTGCGCCTGGAGGCAGGCGCCTCGCTCAGGGCGGTGAAATCGCGCCTGGCCTTCGCCGACAACGTCGGCCGCGTCTTCTCCGGCCTGTCGCTCGCCAGCATCCTGCTGCTGGCGGCGATGGGCCTGGCGATCACCTACGGCGTCATGGGCGTGATCAACATGGCGCACGGAGAACTGCTGATGGTCGGCGCCTACAGCGCCTACGCCACCCAGACGCTGTTCGCCAGATTCTTCCCCGGCGCCCAGGACGCCTACCTGGTCGCCGCGGTGCCGGTGGCCTTCTTCGTCGCGGCGGCGGTGGGCATGGCGATGGAGCGCACGGTGATCCGCTGGCTCTACGGCCGGCCGCTGGAGACCCTGCTCGCCACCTGGGGCCTGTCGCTGTTCCTGATCCAGAGCGCGCGCGTGATCTTCGGCGCGCAGAACGTCGAGGTTTCCAACCCGCGCTGGATGTCGGGCGGCATTCAACTGTTCGCCGACGTCACCCTGCCCTGGAACCGCATCGTCATCATCGGCTTCTCGCTGTTCGTGCTGCTCCTGGTCTGGGTGCTGATGAACAAGACGCGGCTGGGCATGTTCGTGCGCGCGGTGACCCAGAACCGGGCCATGGCCGGCTGCGTCGGCGTGCCCACCGGGCGCATCGACACCCTGGCCTTCGGCCTGGGCGCGGGCATCGCCGGCCTGGGCGGCGTCGCCCTGTCGCAACTGTCCAACGTCGGCCCGGACATGGGCCAGGGTTACATCGTCGACTCCTTCATGGTGGTGGTGCTAGGCGGTGTCGGCCAGCTCGCCGGCGCGGCCTGGGCAGCGCTCGGCCTGGGGGTGGCGAGCAAGTTTCTGGAGGGCTGGCTGGGCGCGGTAATCAGTAAGATCCTGGTGCTGGCCTTCATCATCGTCTTCATCCAGAAACGTCCCCAGGGCCTGTTCGCGCTCAAGGGCCGCTTCGTCGACAACTGAGGCCGGGACGTAGATGACAACCCCGTTCGCAATCCGCTTTCTCGAAGCTACGCCGAGGAAGGGCCAGGCCGCGCTGGCCGGCTTCGCCGCCCTGGTGCTGCTGCTCGCGGTCCTGCACCTGTTCGCGCCGCCGGGCAGCCCGCTGCACGTCTCGGGCTACGTCATCACCGTCGGCGGCAAGATCATGTGCTACGCCATCGTGGCGGTGGCGATGGACCTGATCTGGGGCTACGCAGGCATTCTTTCGCTCGGCCACGGCGTCTTCTTCGCGCTCGGCGGCTACGCCTTCGGCATGTATCTGATGCGCGCCATCGGCCACGACGGCGTCTATCAGTCATCGCTGCCCGACTTCATGGTCTTCCTCGACTGGAAAGAACTGCCCTGGTACTGGATCGGCAGCGAGCACCTCGCCTGGGCGCTGATCCTGGTGCTGGTGGTGCCCGCACTCCTGGCCCTGGTGTTCGGCTACTTCGCCTTCCGTTCGCGCATCAAGGGCGTGTATTTCTCGATCATCACCCAGGCCATGACCTACGCCTTCATGCTGCTGTTCTTCCGCAACGAGACCGGCTTCGGCGGCAACAACGGCTTCACCGACTTCAAGCGCATCGCGGGCTACGCCATCACCACGCCGGACATGCGCGTGACCCTGTTCGCACTCTCCGCGGCGACGCTGGCGGCGACCCTGCTCCTCGGCCGCTACCTGGTGACGTCGAAATTCGGGCGGGTGCTGACGGCGATCCGCGATGCCGAGTCGCGCACCATGTTCATCGGCTACAACCCGCTCTGGTACAAGCTCTTCATCTGGACGCTGTCGGCGGTGCTGTGCGCCATCGCCGGCGCCCTCTACGTGCCCCAGGTGGGCATCATCAATCCCTCCGAGATGTCGCCGGCCAACTCCATCGAGATCGCCATCTGGGTCGCGGTCGGCGGCCGCGGCACGCTGATCGGGCCGGTGCTCGGCGCCTTCCTGGTGAATCTGGCGAAGAGCTGGTTCACCGTCGCCTTTCCCGAGTATTGGCTGTTCTTTCTGGCGCTGCTGTTCATCGGCGTCACCTTGTTCCTGCCCGAGGGCATGATGGGACTGTGGCGCCGGCTCAGAGGGCGGATCGCGGCATGAGCATCCAACTGACGGAATCCGCGCATGGGAGCGGGGGCGAACAGGCGGCGACCAGCCACCTGCTGGTGCCGGGCGAACTCGATCTGTCGCACCAGGTCATCCTGTATCTGGACGGCATCAGCGTCTCCTTCGACGGCTTCAAGGCGCTCGACGATCTCACCCTGGCCATCGACGCCGGCGAGCTGCGCTGCATCATCGGCCCCAACGGCGCCGGCAAGACCACCATGATGGACGTGATCACCGGCAAGACGCGGCCGGACGCGGGCACCGCCTTCTTCGGCCAGACGCTGGACTTGACGCGCCTGACCGAAGCCGAGATCGCCCACGCCGGCATCGGCCGCAAGTTCCAGAAGCCGACCATCTTCGAGAGCCACTCGGTGTTCGAGAATCTGGAGCTGGCAATGAAGACCGACAAGCGCGTGCGCCGCAGCCTGTTCTCGGTGATCGACGATCAGACTAAGGACCGCATCAGCGACACCCTGCGCCTGATCCGTCTCGCCGCCGACGCCGATCGTGCCGCCGGAGCGCTCTCCCACGGCCAGAAGCAATGGCTGGAGATCGGCATGCTGCTGATGCAGGAACCCAAGCTGCTCTTGCTCGACGAACCGGTGGCGGGCATGACCGACGAGGAGACCGAGCGCACCGGCGAACTGTTCCTGTCGCTGGCGGGCAAGCATTCGCTGGTGGTGGTCGAGCACGACATGGCCTTCATCGAACAACTGGGCGGCAAGGTCACCGTGCTGCACGAGGGTTCGGTGCTGGCCGAGGACAATCTCGCCACGGTGCAGGCCGACCCGCGCGTGATCGAAGTCTATCTCGGCCGCTGAGTCAGACAATCATGCTCACCGTTTCCGATCTCAATCAGTACTACGGCGGCAGCCACATCCTGCGCGACCTCTCGCTGGAGGTGCCGCTGGGCCAGGTGACGACGCTCCTGGGCAGAAACGGCGTCGGCAAGACGACGCTCCTGAAATGCCTGATGGGCCTGGTGCCGGCCAGGACCGGCAGCATCGTCTTCGACGGCCGCGACATCGCCCAGTTGCCGACCCACGCCCGGGTCAAGGCCGGCATCGGCTACGTGCCCCAGGGCCGCGAGATCTTCCCGCGCCTGACGGTAGAGGAGAACCTGCTGATGGGCCTGGCGACCCAGCCCGGGGGAACGAAGATTCCTGCGCGCATTTTCGAGATGTTCCCGGTGCTGAAGCAAATGCAGGGCCGCCGCGGCGGCGATCTCTCCGGCGGCCAGCAGCAGCAACTGGCCATAGGTCGCGCCCTGGCCGCCGCGCCCAAGCTGCTGATCCTGGACGAGCCGACCGAGGGCATCCAGCCCTCGATCATCAAGGACGTCGAGCGCGCCATCCGGGCGCTGGCCGCCCAAGGCGACATGGCCATCCTGCTGGTCGAGCAGTATTACGACTTCGCCCGTTCGCTCTCCGACCACTATCTGGTGATGGAGCGCGGCGTCATCGTCAAGCGTGGCGCCGGCGCCGACATGGACGGCGACGGCGTGCGCGAACTGCTTTCGGTATGATCGGGGAATGGACCGACATCCGATCACTGGCTGGCAGGCCAGGCTGGAGCTCGACTTCGCCCGCCGCGATGAGGCCACGATACTCGAAGGCCGCAGGCATTTCGGTCCGCTCAGGGTGCAGAAGGCGCTCCACCCCGAAGGTCCGGCGGTCTGCCACGCCATCGTGCTGCATCCGCCGGCGGGCATCTGCGGCGGCGACCGACTGAGCATTTCGGCAACGGTGGACGCTGCGGGCCACGCGCTGCTCACCACCCCGGGTGCCGGCAAGTGGTACCGCAGCGCCGGAGAACAGGCGACGCAGTCGCTCGACTTCCGCATCGGCGCCGGTGCTGCGCTGGAATGGCTGCCGCAGGAGAGCATCGTCTTCGACGGCGCGCGAGGTGCAATGGATAGCCGCATCAGGCTGGCGGAGGGAGCGAGATTCATCGGCTGGGAAGTGCTGTGCCTGGGTCGCCGCGCCTCGGGCGAGCGCTTCAGCCACGGCGAATTGCGCCTGGCCACGCGGATCGAAATAGCGGGCGCGCCGATCTGGATCGAACGGGGCAGAATCGCGGGCGGCTCGGCGCTGCAAGATGCGCCGATCGGGCTGGCCGGACGCTCGCTGGCGGCGACGCTGCTGGCGGCCGGTGCGGACATCGCGCCGGCATTGCTGGCAGAATGCCGCAGCGTCGAAGCGACGGAAGCGGGCGCGCTCACCGGCCTCACGGCGCTGCCCCAGCTCCTGGTGGCGCGCTATCTCGGCGATTCGTCGGAGGCGGCGCGCGCCTGGCTGGTGGCGTTGTGGAAAATTCTGCGTCCGGCACTGACGGGCCGCGAGGCGCAACCGCCGCGCATCTGGAACACCTAGGAGAGAAGCATGGAACTGACCCCGCGTGAGAAGGACAAGCTCTTGATATTCACCGCCGGACTGCTGGCCGAACGGCGCCGCACCCGCGGCCTCTTGCTCAACTATCCGGAGGCGGTGGCGCTGATCTCCGCCGCGATCATGGAGGGGGCGCGCGACGGCAAGAGCGTGGCCGAACTGATGAGCGAGGGCACCACCCTGCTCGGGCGCAGCGAGGTAATGGAAGGCGTGCCCGAGATGATCCCCGAGATCCAGGTCGAGGCCACCTTTCCCGACGGCACCAAGCTGGTCACCGTGCATCACCCGATCGTCTGAGGAGCAACACATGGACCCCTACGTTCGCAACTCTCCTCGCAATGACGCGTCATTGCGAGCGCAGCGAAGCAATCTCGATTGCCGGCGCCTAAGCAGCTCCGCCCTCAAGGAGGCATCATGATTCCGGGAGAAATGGACATCGCCCCCGGCGAGATCGAGTTGAATACCGGCCGGGAAACGGTCGAGCTGTCCGTCGCCAACACCGGCGACCGGCCGATCCAGGTCGGCTCGCACTACCACTTCTATGAGACCAACGCCGCGCTCGACTTCCCGCGCGAGCGGGCGCGCGGCTTCCGCCTGGACATCGCCGCCGGCACCGCGGTGCGTTTCGAGCCGGGCCAGACGCGCACCGTGCGACTGGTGGCGCTTTCCGGAAAACGCCGGGTGTATGGATTCGCCGGCAAGATACAAGGGAAACTATGACCACCTTCCCCCCATCCCCCTTCCCAAGGAAGGGGGTGACGGTTGTTCGCGGGCTGCGCCCGCTCCACATTAATGACTTGTCGCCTCCTTGGGGCGGCCCTGCGGAGGCGACATGAGCGTAAAAATTTCCCGGCAGGCTTACGCCGAAATGTTCGGCCCGACGGTGGGCGACCGGGTGCGCCTGGCCGACACCGACCTGTGGATTGCGGTCGAACGCGACTACACGATTTACGGCGAGGAGGTAAAGTTCGGCGGCGGCAAGGTGATCCGGGACGGCATGGGCCAGGGCCAGGGCCTGGCGTTTGATGTCGCCGACACGGTGGTCACCAACGCCCTGATCATCGACCACTGGGGCATCGTCAAGGCCGACATCGGCCTCAAGAACGGGCGCATCGCCGCGATCGGCAAGGCCGGCAACCCGGACATCCAGCCCGGCGTCACGATAGCCATCGGCGCCGGCACCGAGATCATCGCCGGCGAGGGCATGATCGTCACCGCCGGCGCCATCGACAGCCACATCCACTTCATCTGCCCGCAGCAGATCGAGGAGGCGCTGATGTCGGGCGTCACCACCATGCTCGGCGGCGGCACCGGCCCGGCCACCGGCACCTACGCCACCACCTGCACCCCGGGACCCTGGCACATCCACGCCATGCTCTCGGCGGCCGACGCCTACCCGATGAACCTCGGCTTCTTCGGCAAGGGCAACGTCTCCCTGCCCGGACCGGCGCGCGAGCAGGTCGAAGCCGGCGCCATCGGGCTCAAGCTGCACGAGGACTGGGGCACCACGCCGGCGGCGATCGACAACTGCCTCGCGGTGGCCGAGGAGATGGACGTGCAGGTGGCGATCCACACCGACACGCTGAACGAGTCGGGCTTCGTCGAGACCACGCTGGCGGCCTTCAAGGGCCGCACCATCCACACCTTCCACACCGAGGGCGCCGGCGGCGGCCACGCGCCCGACATCATCAAGGCCGTGGGCCAGGCCAACGTGCTGCCCTCCTCCACCAACCCGACGCGGCCGTATACGGTCAATACCATCGACGAGCATCTGGACATGCTGATGGTCTGCCACCATCTCGATCCGTCCATCGCCGAGGACGTGGCCTTCGCCGAATCGCGGATCCGGCGCGAGACCATCGCCGCCGAGGACATCCTGCACGACCTGGGCGCCTTCTCGATGATGTCCTCGGACTCGCAGGCGATGGGCCGGGTCGGCGAGGTGGTGATCCGCACCTGGCAGACCGCGCACAAGATGAAGCTGCAGCGCGGCTCGCTGAAGCAGGATACTTCCCGCCACGACAACTTCCGGGTCAAGCGCTACATCGCCAAATACACCATCAACCCGGCGATCACCCACGGCATCAGTCATGTGGTCGGCTCGGTCGAGGTCGGCAAGCTGGCCGACCTGGTGCTGTGGAAGCCGGCCTTCTTCGGCGTCAAGCCGTCCCTGATCATCAAGGGCGGCATGATCGCCGCGGCGGCCATGGGCGACCCCAACGCCTCGATCCCGACGCCGCAGCCGGTGCACTACCGGATGATGTTCGGCGCCCACGGCCGCGCCCTGAGAACATCGCTCTCCTTCGTCTCGCAGGCGGCACTGGACAACCCGCAAGTCGCGGCGCTGAATCTCTTGAAACCCCTGGAGGCGGTGCGCAACACGCGCGGCCTGCGCAAGCGCGACATGGTGCACAACGACGCCCTGCCGCAGATCGAGGTCGACCCCGAGACCTACGCGGTGCGCGCCGACGGCGAACTCCTGGTGTGCGAACCGGCGAGCGTGCTGCCGCTGGCGCAGCGCTACTTTCTGTTCTGACATGCTGCTGATCGAGAACCGCGCCGAGGCGGATGCCGTGCCCAGCGAACGGCTGGCGCTCGGCTTCGAGGCCCGTTGCAAGAGCCGGCTGCGCACCCGGCTGGAATCCGGCGAGGAGGTCGGACTGTTCCTCGCGCGCGGCTCGGTGCTGCGCGGCGGCGACAGGCTCGCCGGCAAGGACGGCCGCATCGTCCTGGTGGTGGCGGTAGCCGAGGCATTGATGGAAGCGAGCGCCGACGACCCGCAGCAATTGGCGCGCGCCGCCTATCACCTGGGCAACCGTCACGTCGCTGTCGAGATCGGGCAAGGCTGGCTGCGCTTCGCCGCCGACCACGTGCTCGGCGACATGGTCGCCGGCCTCGGCCTGCCGGTCGCCGAACTCGTCGCGCCCTTCGAGCCCGAGAGCGGCGCCTATGGTCACCATGGCGGTCATGGCGCATCGACCCAACCGAGTCCGCGCATCCACGATCACTACGCGAATGCCGCGCCATGAGTCTCGCCTTCATGCGCCTGCTGCAGCTCGCCAGCCCCGCGCTGCCGATCGGCGCCTACACTTATTCGCAGGGACTGGAATGGGCGGTCGAAGCCGGCACGGTGAATGATGAGGCCGGCGCCCTGGCCTGGATCGGCGACCAGCTCGATTGGAACATCGGCCGCTTCGAGGCGCCGCTGCTCTCGCGCATGCTCGCCGCATGGCGGCTCGAGGACGATGCCGAACTCGCCCGTCTCGACGCCGAATTCGTCGCCAGCCGCGAGAGCGCCGAACTGCGCGCCGAGACGCTGCAGATGGGCTATTCGCTGCGCCGCCTGCTCGATGAGTTGCCGGACTTCCCCTCTGGGCTGCGCGAACGGCTGCACGCCATCCCCCAGCCCAGCTTCCCGCTCGCCTGGGCTGGTGCAGCGGTCGCCTGGGAATGCGCAGACGGCGCTGCGCTAGGCGCCTACCTGTGGGCCTGGAGCGAGAACCAGGTGATGGCGGCGCTGAAGGCCGTGCCCCTCGGACAAACCGCCGGCCAACGCATCCTCGCGGAGTTAAGCCAGCGCATTCCCGCGATCGCGGCACGCGCGCTGGCGACGGCCGAAGAGGATTTCTCCAACTTCGCGCCCGGCTTCGCCATCGCCTGCTGCCGGCACGAGACCCAATACTCGAGGTTATTCCGCTCATGAACAAGCAAGCACTGCGGGTCGGCATCGGCGGTCCCGTCGGCTCCGGCAAGACCGCGCTGACCCTGGCGCTGTGCCGCGCGCTGCGCGACAAGTACAACATCGCCGTGGTCACCAACGACATCTACACGGAAGAAGACGCCCAGTTCCTGGTCAGGAACGAGGCGCTCGCACCCGAGCGCATCATCGGCGTCGAGACCGGCGGCTGTCCGCACACCGCGATCCGCGAGGACGCCAGCATCAACCTCGAAGCCGTCGAGCGCCTCAATCAGCGGTTGCCCGGCCTGGAGATCGTGTTCATCGAGAGCGGCGGCGACAATCTTGCCGCCACCTTCAGCCCCGAGCTCTCCGATCTCACCTTGTATGTGATCGACGTCGCCGCCGGCGACAAGATCCCGCGCAAGGGCGGGCCGGGCATCACCAAGTCGGATCTCTTGGTGATCAACAAGATCGATCTCGCGCCGCTGGTCGGCGCCTCGCTGGAAGTGATGGCGCGCGACGCGAAGAAGATGCGCGGCGAGCGGCCCTTCGTCTTCAGCAACCTGAAGTCCGGATCGGGCCTGGAGGAGATCATCGGCTTCGTGCTGCGCCAGGGACTGCTGGTCGCCTAGCGCCCGTGCGGCAGCGGCGCGGTCGCATTAAGCCTTCGTCGCGGGTAAAATGGCGGGCTTTCGGTCGGCATCGCGATCGGATTCAACGTAACCGTGCAGAGGAAACCATGTCGACAGCGAACCAGCCCACCATCCCCGCAACCCTGATTCCCGGCGACGGCATCGGCCCCGAGATCGTCGAAGCCACCGTGATGGCGCTCGACGTTCTGGGCGCGCGCTTCGACTGGGAGACCTGCTCGGCGGGTCTCGCCGGGATGAAGGAATTCGGCGATCCCCTGCCGCAATCGACGCTGGACTCGATCCACCGCACCAAGCTGGCGCTGAAGGGTCCGCTGGAAACGCCGGTCGGCGGCGGCTATCGCTCTTCCAACGTGCGCCTGCGCGAGGAGTTCAAGCTCTACGCCAACGTCCGCCCGGCCAAAACCATCATTCCCGGCGGCCGCTACGACGACATCGACCTGGTCTTGCTGCGGGAGAACAACGAGGGCCTCTACGTCGGCTTCGAGCACTATATTCCGATCGACGGCGACCCCCACGCGGTGGCCATGGCCACCGGCGTGAACACCCGCGCCGGCTGCCGGCGCATCGCCGAATACGCCTTCGACTACGCGGTGAAGAACGGCCGCAAGAAGGTCACCATCGTGCACAAGGCCAACATCATGAAGGCCCTGACCGGCCTGTTCCTGGACACGACGCGGGAGGTCGCCAAGAAGTACGAGGGCCGCATCGAATGCGACCAGCGCATCGTCGATGCCTGCGCCATGCAACTGGTGTTGAACCCCTGGCAGTTCGACGTGATCGTCACCACCAACCTGTTCGGCGACATCCTCTCGGACGAGATCGCCGGACTGGTGGGCGGTCTGGGCATGGTGCCGGGGGCGAACATCGGCGTGGAAGCGGCGATCTTCGAGGCGGTGCATGGCTCGGCCCCCGACATCGCCGGAAAAGGCATCGCCAACCCCGTGGCGCTGATGCTGGCCGCCGCGATGATGCTCGACCACATCGACCGGCGCGACCTGGGCGGCCGCCTGCGTCAGGGGATCGATGCCACGCTCAACGTGGACAAGGTGCGCACCGGCGACCTGGGCGGCACTGCCTCGACCAAGCAGTTCACCGCCGCGCTGATCCGCCGGCTCAATACCTGACTACCTGACTCATAGCGGCGGAGGG
>JAJZPJ010000050.1 GCA_021811225.1 Pseudomonadota bacterium | reverse complement strand
ATGGCCTCGGCGCGTTTCGAGGCTGGATGCGGGGTCTGTTCATCGGCATGCTGGCGGTGTTTGCCGCGGCGGCGTCGGCCGGCGAATCGCCGGTGCAGTTGCTGACCGCGAAGTGCGGCGCCTGCCACCTGGAGGGCAAGACCTTCCAGCGGATATCGGATATCCGCAAGAGTCCGGAAGGCTGGGAAATGACCATCGTGCGCATGGGCGTCTGGCACCAGGTCAAGGTGTCGCGGCATGATCGCCAGATCCTGGTCAAGTACCTGGCCGACAAGCAGGGCTTGGCGCCCTCGGAGAGCGCCCCCTACCGCTTCCTGATCGAGCGCCGGCCCAACGTCCAGGATGTCGTGCCGAACCAGGAGCTGAAACAAATGTGCGCCCGCTGTCACAGCTTCGGCCGGGTGGCGCTGCAAAGGCGCGACGTCGGCGAGTGGCGGAAGCTGGTGGAAACGCACGTCGGACAGTTTCCCAGCATCGAATACTCGGCCATGGGCCGGGATCGGAACTGGCTGGATCTGGCCCTGAATCAGGTGGCGCCCGAGTTGGCCAAGCGCTACCCGCTGCACACCGCGGCCTGGCGGCAATGGCAGAAGGCCCGGCATGTTCCCCCCACCGGAACCTGGCGCGTGGTCGGCAACCGGCCCGGTTGGGGCGAGTACACCGGCTACATGTACGTCCATGCCCAGGGCGCAGACCGCTACCGGGTCAGGTACGCATTGCGCTACGACGACGGCGATCGGCTCACCGGTCAGGGCCACGCCATCGTCTATACCGGCTATGAATGGCGCGGCGCGGCCCGGCTGGGAAATCAGGAGGTCGAATCGATCTTCGCCCTGAGCGCGGACGGCAAGAAAATGTCCGGCCGCTGGTTCCTGCGCGATGCCGACGAGGTCGGCGCCCAGTTCGGCGCGGTGCGCGTCGCTGCCGCCGCGCCGGGCACCGTCCTGGCGGTCTCGCCGGCCTTCATCAAGACCGGCGAGACCACGACCGTGCGTCTGTCCGGCGTGAAGCTCGGCGACCGCTACGATCTGGGACCCGGCGTCAAGATAGACAGCTTGCGGCGCGTTTCTGCCGACGAGGTTCGCCTCACCCTGACGGTGGCCAAGGGGGCGACGATCGGCTGGCGCGACATCGGCGAGGGAGATAGCGCCAAGGCCGCGAGAATCGCCCTGTACCGTCGGATCGATGCGCTGCGCGTCGAACCGGCCTTCGCCATCGCCCGCCTGGGCGGCGGCGGCAGCCCCATCCCCCGGGTGTCGGCGCAGTTCCAGGCGATCGCCTATCTCGACGGACCGGACGGTAAGGCCGGCACCGCCGACGACATCCGCCTCGGTCCGGTGAAGGCGAAATGGCACGTCGAGAATTACGATGCGACGGCCAAGGCCAACGACGACCTCAAGTTCGCCGGCGTCATGGAACCCAATGGCCAGTTCATGCCCGCCCAGGCGGGCCCCAATCCCGCCCGGCACGGTCTGGACAACGTCGGCAACCTGTCGGCGGTGGCGACCCTGGCGGACGGTCCGCGTTCGCTGAGCGCGAAGGGCCACCTGGTGGTCGCCGTCCAGCGCTGGAATACGCCGCCGTTACGCTGAAGGAGACCGGGATGGGAACATTGCAACTGCAAAGGCATAACTACCGGAGCGCGGGTCCGGCCAGCCGTCGCATACTGCTGCACGTGCCGACCACCTCGCTGTTCGAACTCGACCGGGTGTCCGACGAGCTGCTGGAACTGTTCGAAGGGCAGGATGCGATCAGCGCGGACGAGGTGAGAGTCCGCTTCGACGGCCGCTATGCGCCCGGCGAAGTGTGCGACGCCCTGGACGATCTTCTCGCCCTGGGCGTCGTCGCCCCGGCCAGGAAGTCCTACGAGATCGCGCCGCGCAAGGTGAGCGATGCGCCGATCAGCACGCTGGTGCTGACCCTGACCACGGGCTGCAACCTGGGCTGCTCCTATTGCTACCGCGACGATCTCGCCAGCCCCAAGGCGGCGGTCGTCATGGCGCATGAGACCGCCACCCGGGCGATCGACCTGCTGTTTCGGCAGGCGGAGAAGCTGCCGCGCGTGGGCATCGTCTTCTTCGGCGGCGAACCGCTGACGCGTTTTGCCGAGCTGCGCGAACTGACGCTGTACGCCGAGCGCCAGGCCGGGACGCGCGGCAAGAAGGTGGACTTTTCCCTGACGACCAATGCGACCTTGCTCAGCGACGAGATGATCGACTTCTTCCGCGATCACGACTTCGGCGTAGCGGTGAGCATCGACGGCGACGAGGCGGAGCACGACCGACGCCGGATCACCCTCGGCGGCAAGGGCAGCTACCGGATCGTCGCGGCCAAGGTCAAGCGTCTGCTCGCGTCGCCGCTGGCCCGTCCGGTCGCGGCGCGCGTCACCTTGTCGCGCGGCGGCAGCGACGTCGCGCGGATCTATCGGCACCTGCACGACGAACTGGGATTCGCCGAGGTCGGCTTCGCCCCGGTCACCGACGATCCGAAATCGCCGATTTCCCTCGACGCCGACGACATGCGCCGGATTGTCGACGGCATGAAGGCCTTGGGGCGGGATTACGTCCAGGATGCCAAGCGCGGCCGGCATCACGGCTTTTCCAACATGAACCACATGATGCTGGACCTGTGGCGGGGCACGCGCAAGACGCTGCCCTGCGGCGCCGGCCTGGGTCTGCTCGCCGCCGGCACGGACGGCAGCCTGTCGCTGTGCCATCGCTTCACCGGCACCGGGGTCGGCGTGTTCGGCGACGTGAACAACGGAATTGCGCAGGAGCGGCTGGGCGAATTCATCACCGCGGCGCAGCGGGTGAATGCCGCCTGCAGCGAATGCCCGGCGCGGGGCATCTGCGCCGGCGGTTGCTACCACGAAGCCTACGTCCGCTCGGGAGATCCTTTGACGCCGACCTTCGGCCATTGCGACTTCGTGCGGGAGTGGCTGGCATTCGGTCTGGATTGCTTCGGCGATATTTCCGCCGCCAATCCGGAATTTTTCACAGCGAAGAACATGGAACAGAGGAACCAGCGATGAAGCGTCTTATTCCCTTGAACGAAAAGGCCCGCAGCCTGGCGAGCGCGGCAGGCCCGGATGAGCAGGCGAGCCTGATGAGTAATGTGGCCGGTTGCACCACGACCTTCGATCCCGGCTGGGAGGTCGACGCGTCGGGCGGCCTGTCGGGTCTGTGCCATCCGATGGAAGCGGACCTGTACGGATGCACCGATCCTTGCTGGTGGCCGGCCCAGGTGGGCGACAGCATGAATACCAATCAGGATTGGACCGACGGCAAGAACTCGGCCCTGCGCGATTGGCGTCAGCTGCAAAGCCTCTTCCCGGAGGATTGAGAAAATGAAATATTGGCTAGTTTTGCTCCTCGCGTTTTGTTCCCTGACGGCGACGGCCAAGGACTATCTGATCACGGCATCGCGGCCGAACACTCTGCACGTGATCGATCTGGCGGCGCGCAAGGTCATCCACAACTTCGTGATCCCGGGGCCGGGCATCGCCTCGGCAATCTCGGTGGTGGATGGCGGCAAGGTCGCCTATGTCCTCACCAACCACAACGAAAGCGTTGCCGGGATCGATCTGGATACCGGCAAGCAGGTGTTTCGCGCCGACATGTCGCACGGCAACGTCCGGGTGAAATCGATGCTGGCCCTGGCGGAGAGCCTGGACGGGAAGCTCCTCTATGTCTATCAGATCCCGACCCGGCTCAACCGCAACGATTACCAGGTGCTGCCCACCCGCATCGCCGTCTATAGCACGGCCGCCGGCCTCGCTGCCCAGCCCCTGCGGGTGTTTCCCGCGCCGCGGCGGATCAGCCTGCTGGCGCCCACGGCCAAGGGCAATCTGATCGGCTTAGGCTGGGATCTGTACCTGTTCAATCCCGCCACCGGCGCGATCGAGAAGACCTTCCCGCTGCGTCACTGGCAGCGGAAGGGACTGGGCGAACCCGACATCCTCGACTTCTGGCCGCAGTTCGAGCGGGCGCACATGCTGTCGACGCCCTACTACGTGCCCCGCACCGACGTCGCCGCGACGTCGCCCGATGCCGAGGAAGTCGGCGTGCTCACCTTCGATCTCGACAAGGAAGTCATGAAGGCGACCGAGGTCGGCGCTGCCGATGTCGGCTTTTTTTCCTCGGTCGTGAATCCCGTCGACAAGAACCAGGTGTTCGCGATGATGAACCAGCTGTGCAAGATCGATCTTGCCAGCGGAAAAATCGTCAAGAGGGTCGACATGGAACACACCCACTATGCCATCAATATTTCTTCGGACGGCAAGGAGCTGTATCTCGGCGGGACGATCAACGCGGTCTCGGTGTACGACAGCGCGAGCCTGAAGAAGCTGGCCGAGATCGCCATTCCGGGCGGCGGCGACCAGGGGGCGGCCTCGCTGAGGGTCATCGAGCGCTAGCGGGGGCGACATGGCGCGCGCGATCCTGAGGCCGATCGAGCCGGGACACCGGCGTGTCCTGGCGCTGGCCTGGCCGGCGCTGATCGGCAATCGCTGGTTGCTGCTGCGCATCCTGGCCTTGTCGATGGGTGCCAGCCTGATGGTCCTGATCCAGCCCTATCTGTCCAAGGTGCTGATCGACCAGGGCGCCATGGCCGGCAACCTGCGGGTGCTGGTCGCTTCTTGCGCGCTCATGCTGCTGACGCCCCTGTTCGGGGTGTTCCTGGAATCGTTCAACCGCTTCGCCCATATCGATCTGTCCTCGCAGGTGCTGTTCCGCCTGCGCGAGCGGGTGTTCGGGCACCTGCAGGATCTTCCTCCCGCCTATTACGCGCGCACGGGCCTGGGCGAGCTGTTCTCCCGTTTCGACACCGACCTGGCCCAGATCCAGCGCCTGGTCGTCGATTCGCCGCTGGCGGTGGTCGGCGGCATCTTCAATCTGGCGCTGCTGACCGTGCTGATGGGCAGCCTGAGCACGCCGCTGGCCCTGCTGGTTCTGGCCGTCGTGCCGCTCCAGGTCGCCGCCGCCTGGATCAAGCGCGGCGACATAGAAAACGCCTCGCGCGAAGTCAGGGTCCGCTCCGCCGCGCTGTCGGGCTACTTTCTCGATTCCCTGCGGGCGGTGAAGTTCATCCAGGCCTCCAATACGCAATCGGCGCGCCTGGACGGCCTGCGCGACCACCACCGGGCCTACTACCAGTCGCTGCGCGCGTCGCAGCGGGCCGGCTTCGCCCTGAGCCTGCTGCAGCGGCTCGCGGGGACGCTGGGAATGGCGATCGTGGTCGGGGTCGGCGGCTGGCTGCTGATGCAGCACCAGACCACGGTCGGCGTCCTGGTGGCCTTCGTCAGCTATGCCGCGCGCGCGAGCGGGCCGGTGAATACCCTGCTGGGGGTTTTTGCCGGCTGGCAGCGGGCCCGCATCAGCCTCACCCGCGTCGCCGAACTGATGGACAGCGCGCCGCTGCGCCCAGCGCAGGCGGCCAATCCGTCCGTGCCCGGGATCTGCCGCGGAGAGGTCGAATTCAGGGGCGTCGATTACCGGCACGACGCCGACGTCTGGGTGCTGCGCGACGCCTCCTTCCGCATCGCCGCCGGCAGCAAGACGCTGCTGCTCGGGGCCTCGGGCGGGGGCAAGTCGACGCTGGCCGATCTGCTGCTGTGCCATTGCCTGCCCCAGGCCGGCGCCATCCTGCTCGACGGCATCGACATCGCCGACATCGATCTGGAGGCGCTGCGGCGCAGCGTGTCGGTGGTCGAACAGGAGCCGGTGTTTTTCCCGGGAACGGTGGCGGACAATCTCCGCTACGTGGCGCCGGAGGCGGGCGACGAGGAAATCCGCGCGGCGATGGCGGCGGCCGGACTCGATCTCGAACGCGTCGCGCCGGACCGCCAGCTGGGCGCGGCCAGTTTCGCGCTGTCGCGCGGCGAGCGGATGCGCCTGGCGCTGGCCCGCGCGATCCTGCAGCAGCCGGCGGTGCTGGTCCTCGACGAGACCACCAGTTCCGTCGACCGGACGCTGGCGCTGTCGATCATGGGCTGCGTGGACCGGATCTTTGCCGGCAAGACCCGGATCGTCATCAGCCATGATCCGCTGCTGGCCGGCGCGGTCGATCAGGTGTGCGTGCTCCGCTGCGGGCAGGTCAGCACCGATTCGGCGGAGCTCGACGATGCCGCCTAGTGGTCCCAGGCTCGGCATCGTCGACAGCGGCGTCGCCCCGGCCTTGAGGCGCCGGCTGGCGGCCGAGACGCGCGTGCTCCTGCGCCAGGACGGCAGCGTCGGGCGGAGCGCGGCCATGGACGATGCCATAGGCCACGGCTCGGAGATCGCCCGGATCATCCTCGGCCTGGCGCCGGCCGCCGCCCTGGTCAGCGCCCAGGCATTCACCGACAGCCGCACGGTCGATGCCGGCGTCGTGGCGGAGGGCATCGCCTGGTGCCTGGAGCAGGGCGCCCGGATCATCAACCTGAGCCTGGGGCTCCGCGCCGACAAGGCGGCGCTGCGTCACGCCTGCGAGCGCGCCCGGGCCTCTGGCGCCTTGCTGGTCGCCGCCTTTCCGGCGCGCGGCGACGCCGTTTATCCGGCCGCCTATCCGGAGGTATTGGCGGTGTCGGGGGACGCCCGCTGCACCGCGGGGAACTGGTCGGTGCTCGCCGCGGGCCGGCTGATCGGCGCCGCCACCGCCGCTGCCACCGCCGCTGCCAACAGCGCCGCCGACGGGGCCGCGCAGGGCGGCGCGAGCTATGCGGCAGCGCGGCTCTCCGGTCTCGCCGCGCGGTTTTTCAGCGCCTGGCCGCGCGCCGATGCCCAGGATTGCCTGGCCTGGCTGGAATCCGACGCGGCCTTCCGCGGCCGCGAATGCCGATCGCCGGCGAGGGCCGCCTGATGCCGGCGCCGGAAATCGGCCTGGCGGTGGTCGATCCGCGCCGCCTGCCGGCGCTCTCGGCGCTGCCCGTGCTCAGGGCCGGCGACATCGCGGAATTCCTGGGCGATGACGCCGCGCTCGAGACCCTGCCCGCCGATGCCGCCGCGAGCCACCTCTATTTCGGCAGCGAATTTTGCGAGCACCTGTTTCCGGATGAGGCGGCGCTGGAACGCGCCATCGAGCTCTCCGGCAAGCTCGGTCTGAGCCTGGTGCTGGCCACGCCGGCGGCCAACGACGCGCTGGTGGCGAAGATCGGGCAGGCCGCCGCGATCCTGCCCGAGGGCGCCGAGATCCTGGTCAATGACTGGGGCGTCGCCCGCTTCCTGAGGCGCGCATACCCGCGGCTGCCTCTGGTCGCCGGACGCCAGCTGGCGAAAATGATCAAGGACCCGCGCGTGCCGTCGGCGGCGTGGCTGAAGCCCTACCCGGGCAGCTACGGCACGCCGGGACACCGGCGCCTGCTCGAACGCCTGGGCATCGGCCGGATCGAGCTGGACGTGCCGCCCTTCGCCACGCCCGACCTGTACTCGGTCGATGGCATCGATCTCAGCGTCTGCTTGCCCTACGCCTACGTGGCCAAGGGCCGCATCTGCAAGATCGGTTCCTTGCGGCGCGAGCTGCCGGAGAAGTTCGCGCCCGGACGATCCTGCCATCGCGAGTGCCTGGGCGTCGTCGAAGTCGGCGCGGCGGCGTCGTCCGCCGGCCTCGTCTCCTCGGCGCGCGGCAACAGCACTTTCTACCGGCACGACGCGGCGATGGCGGCGCTGGTGCGCGACATGGTCGCTCAGGGCCGGGTCACGCGCCTGGTGTTTTCCGGAGTCTGAGATGAAGGTGACCGCGCCGATCAGCCGAATCGACGAAATCCCGACCCTGGCGGCGGCCGGCGCCGACGAACTGTACTGCGGGGTGGTGCCCAAGGAGTGGATCGCGCGCTTCAATACCGGCGCGGTCAATCGCCGCTACTTCGGCAACCTGGGCGATCTCGAGGAATTGCGCCGTGCCGTCGAGCTCGCGCACCACAGCGCAGCGCGGCTGTTCATGGTGCTCAATGCCCAGAGCTATGGCGGCGGCTATCAGGATGCGCTGGTGGAACTGGCCGGCCGCTTCCGGGATTTCGGCGGCGATGCGGTGATCGTCGCCGATATCGCGCTGATCGCCGAGCTGCGCGAGCGCCTGCCGGATCTGGCCATCCACGTCAGTTCGGTCGCCGGCTGCAGGAACAGCGCCGGCATCGGCCTGTACCGGGAGCTGGGCGTCAAGCGCGTGATCCTGCCGCGCGACGTCACGCTCGATGAGGTCGGCGCGATGGCGCAGGCCGCCGACGGCGTCGAGATCGAGGCCTTCGTGCTCAACGACGGCTGCGTCTTCGAGGAGGGCAGCTGCCATTCGATCCATCTGCCCGCCAAGCAGGGCGGCCCGATCTGCGTCGATAACCGGGCGTTCGTCTACCGCGACGGCCGGGGCGGGCAGATTTCCGCGCGGACCGCGCGCAAATTGCGCGACAACGACGCGGACTATCAGCGCTGGCTCTGGTACCGATTCGGCTGCGGCTTCTCGACCACCGCCGAGGGGCATCCGTTCGGGCCTTGCGGCCTGTGCGCGATTTCGCGCCTGGAGGCGATGGGCGTCGCGTCGATCAAGATCGCCGGCCGGGAGGGCGCCAGCGAACGGAAGCTGAAGAGCGTGGAAATGGTGCGCGCGGTGGTGGACCGCGTCCATGGCGGCAGTCCGCACCGGGAGGCGGCCGCGTTTGCGGTCGGCATCCGCAACACCGAAGAGCACTGCCGCGCCGGGTTCATGTGCTACTACCCCGAGGTGCGCTGGCAGTGAACGCCTGGCAGCGAGTCATCGAAGAATCGATGGAGCCAGGTAACCAATGACGGTCGGTCCCTCGATGGAGACACCCGGACGGGTGCAGGCCGAGCTGGCCATCAACGGCGGCAGACTGGCTGCTAGTCGCTTCAGCGGCTGCCCAGGACCTGGCTGTCGCCGTTGTAGATGTTCAGGTACTTGAGGCAGATCACCCGCAGGCAGGACGAGATGTTCTTGTCGTTGGCGATCAGGCAGCTGTCGTGGATGCGCTCGATCAGGCGCGGCAGCGTCACCCCGGCCTCGCGCGCCATGTCCTCCAGCACGTTCCAGAAAGCATGCTCGAGCGAGACGGTGGTGCTGTGCCCGCGGATGCGAAAGCCGCGCTTTTCGGGAATGAACTCGCTGATCTGCGACGTCGTGCAGGCGTCGAACATGTGATCGAGAACGTCGTTGTGTTCAATATAGATGGACATGGCGGCTATAGATGGACATGGCGGCGCCCGGGAAGGTCTGGCTTTTATTATACTGGCTGCGGCCCGCAGCGTCGATGGGCCCGCGGCCTGGCGCTCCCCAATGTTTGCAATAATTACTACCCGTGCTTCGGCATCGGGACGGTAGGATGCGTCAGCCCTCGCCGAAGGGCATCAACGAAAGGAGCGGGGAGATATGGAGTTTTTTCAGAAAACCTTGGAACCGGTCATTGCGCTGGCGATGATCGCGGTGCTCGACATTTTTCTGTTCCTGGTGGTCGGCGCCTGGACGGTCGGCGGTGGCGAGACCATGATGACCGGGCTCATCGCCAAATTCTTCATGGGCCACGCCATCTACCGCATCCCCTTCTGGAAGGTCGCCTTTCCGCCCGATCCCTACTACTGGAAGATCTACATCAGCCTGGGCATGGTGTTCGGCGCCTTTCTCGGCGCGGTGCTCTCGCGCGAGTTCTGCTGGCGCATGCCGCACCGCCTGACCGAGTGGATCATGATCACCATCGGCGGCTTGCTGATGGGCATCGGCATCCGCCTGGCCTTCGTCTGCAACGTCAGCACCTTCTTCGGCCTGACGCCGGAGATGAACCTGGGCGGCTATCTGGCGGTGAGCGGCATTCTCGCCGGCACCTGGGTCGGCACCTGGATTTACAAGAAAACCTTGGAGAGCTGAGATGACCCCCGTGGCGGAATGTTTGGCGGCCTTCGTATTCGGTACCACCACCGGCCTGCTGGTGCAGCGCTCGCGCTACTGCAACGTGGCGGCGTTGCGCGACGCGATGTTGTTCAAGACCTATCGCAACACCAAGGCGATGCTGGTGGCGATGATGATCATGACCCTGGGCTTCACCGCCTTCATCAGCATCGGCGCCGGCAAGCCGATGCAGTTCGACGTCGGCCTCAACACCTTCATCGGACTGTTCCTGTTCGGCATCGGCATGGTGCTGGCGGGGGCGTGCACGGTGTCTACCTGGGTCAAGGCGGGAGAGGGCAACCTCGGCGCCTTCTGGGCCTTGCTGTGCACCTTCGCCGGCATGTTCCTGTTCTCCCTGCTCTGGTCATTCACCTA
The DNA here is from genome assembly GCA_021811225.1 of Pseudomonadota bacterium. GTDB lineage: Bacteria > Pseudomonadota > Gammaproteobacteria > Burkholderiales > Rhodocyclaceae > CAIYYX01. The sequence continues at coordinate 4,497 of JAJZPJ010000050.1, read as the reverse complement.
CTGGCCGCCCGCGCCCGGCACCATGACCGGCCGGCCGAATCTGGCGGGATTGCAATTCGGTTTCGCCAATGCCGCCACCTTGCAGCTCAAAACCGGCATCCCCGCGATCGTCTTCGGGCTGGTGCAGGCGCTGGCGCTCTACGGCATCTACCGCGCCATCCTGAAGCGGGAGCGCGCGGGGGCCAAGGCGACGGCGCCCGCCAGAGACGACGGCGCCTGCGAAGCCTGGGCGACGGCCGATTCCGTCGCGGCAGCGGTGCCGGGCGCCGCCGCGCTCGCCGAGCCGTCGGCGTGAACCGGCGGCGATTCCTATCCACTTGAACGGAGCTCGATGACCATGGGACTTTTCAGCAGAAAACAGCAAGCCGCACCGGCGGAGGCCGCGACGACGCAAGCCGCGCAAGCCGTATTGCCCGACGGATCGACGGTCAGCGTGAAGCAGAAGATCAACTGCATCGGGGACTCCTGCCCGCGGCCCCAGTTGATGACCAAGAAGGCGCTCACCGGCGCCGCTTCCGGCGAGGTGATCGAAGTGCTGATCGACAATGCCACGTCGGTGGAGGCCATTCCGCCGATGATGCGGGATCTGGCGAGCACGCACCTGGCCACGGTCAGGGCGGAGCGGTGCTGGCATCTCTACGTGCGCAAGAATTGAGGGCGCTCCGATGAACCTGGCGAAGCTGCAGATGCTGGTGTTTTCCCTCCTCACGGCGCTCGTCTCGGCGGCCGGGCTGGCCTACATCTTCTTCGATCCGCCCGCCTATCTTCGTGCGACGCGCGCTGGGGTGCCCTATTACACGCCGCCGGTCGCGAACCCGGTGGACGGCAAGCCGCTGGACCTCGGCATGCTGGTTCGGCACTACGAAGGAGGGGTCGCGAAATGACGCTGGATTTTCCCACCCTGCTGCAGATCGCCCTGTTCTTCGTGACCTTCTACCTGCTCTACCTGGTCCTGACCCAGGACATATTCTAGGAGGCGCGATGAAACTGGTGATCTTCTGGCTGGCGTCGCTGGCCGTGTTTCTGGGCCTGTCGGCGGGCTTGTTTCCCTACGTCGCCGTCTCCGCCGGGACGCTCGCGCGTTCCGAGCAGCCCCAGCCGATGGACCGCATGGCGGACATCGCGCTGCCCCAGCCCTTCGGGACGGTGTCGGTGACCGACCTGGTCGGCTACTACCTCGAGCATCCGCCGGCGGCCCAAGCCGGCTCCGCGGGCGGCGACGGTGGCGGACAGCACTTTGCCGGCTGCTGACCCGCTGCGCCACGCCGCGCTGCGCGCCGTCGTCGCCGCAACGCTGGCGGTGGCGCCGGCGGCGGCCGGGGCCGCCGCGATCGGCTACGTGACCAGCGCCGCGAGCCTGATGGACCGGGTCACGGTGGTGGATGCGCGGGCGCAGGCGGCCTGCGTCAAGCGCAGCATCGACGGCGCCCACTGCCTGCCTGCGTCGGAATTTCTCGACCTCCACGGACGCCTGGCGGGCTTTCGCGAGATCTACTGGCTGCTCGGCACCGCCGGTCTGTCGGGCAGCGAGCACGTGCTGGTGGTGGGCGACGATCCGACCGAGCGCGATTTCGTCGCCGGCATGCTCTATCTGTGCGGCCAGCGCAAGGTGTCCATCCTGACCCTGCCCCTGTCGCAGGGCGCCGGCTTGCCCGCCGCCCGGCTGGGATCGGGCGTGGGCCGCGCGATGACGCGAAATCCCTACTATCAGGCGACGGTCCGGGAGGGCGACATCGTGCTCAGGAGCGAACTGGCGCGAACGCTCGCGGCCGGAACGCAGATCCTGGACGGGCGCAACGCGGCGGAAACTCGGGGCGAGAAGATCCGGGCGCTCGCCGGCGCCTGGTCGCTGCCGCTCTCGCTGGCGCGCAGCCGACAGGTTCTGGGCCGGCTCGAACTGCCGGCCGGCCGGCGCTTCCTGGCCTATGGCCGCGGTCCGTTCGAATCGGTGGCCTATTTCGCGCTGCTGCGCGCCGGCACCGGGGCGGACGTCTCGGTGCTCCTGGAGGGCCGGGCGGAGCGGCCTGCGATGGCCGCACATCCCGCCGCGCTCGGCTCGGGCAGGCCGGCCCACGAACGGAGAAGAATGCGATGAGTCTGGATCTGCTGTTCGTGGTGTGCACCGATCGCGGCGCCCGCGTCCTGATGCCGCTGGCGGCCGCTTGCGGGCGCGCCGGCAAGACGTGGGGCTGCTTCTTCACCAACGACGGGGTGAATCTGCTCGCCGACGCCGCGGTCAGGCGCCTGATGCAGGAGGCCGGGCGGTCGGTCGCCTGCGAATATTCCTGGGAGAGATTCATGGACGATTCTCCCTGTCCGGTGGAGCTGGGCAGCCAGACCGACCACAGCGCGCTGGTGGCGGAAGCCGCCAGCATCGTGACGATCTGAGGCGGCGCCATGACGCTCCAGACCCGATCGATACTGCTGCTCGGCCGGCGCGACCACGCCGAGGCGATGCGCGTCGCCGCCGGCCTGACCATCTTCGGCCACCGGGTGCGCCTGGTGTTCATGGGCGCACCGGTGGCGGACACGCCGGAAAACGCGGCGCAGTTCGAGCTGCTGGAGCTGGCCGACATCGCGCCCGAGACCACCGTCGCCGGGGAGGAACTGCCGTGCCTCGATCCTGCGGCGCTGGCGCGAGCGATGCTGGAAGCCGACCTCGTGATGAGCCTCTAGCAGGAGCGGAAGCCATGGACGTGATGGTGCTGAGAACCGGAATATTCCCCGACCGGGAGACGGTCGGGCAGGCGCTGAGTCGCCTGGAGGGGGAACACGAGCTTGTCTATGTCGACGTTTCAAGCCCGGAAACCGGAGAGCCAGACTGGGATCGGACGCTGCGCCAGTTGCTCGCCGCCGACCGGATCATTGTCGTTTAACCAAGGAGACGGAACATGAGAAGAATATTAGGGACAAGCCTGCTGTTGCTGGCGGCGAGCGGAGGAACGGCGCTGGCGGCGTCGGCGCAGCCGCTGGTCGATGCCAACTGGATCAAGGAGAATTCCTGCAAACCGGGCGTGGTGGTGCTCGATGTCCGCAGCGAGATCGACCGCGGCTCCGAAATGGAATACCTGCGCGGCCACATTCCTTGCGCCATCTACAGCGACTTCATGAAGGGCGGCTGGCGCGCCAAGGTGAACAACGTGCCGGCCATGCTGCCGCCGCTGCCGCAGATCTCGAAGCTGATCGGCAGCCTGGGCATCGACAACAACACCCACGTGGTGGTCTACTCCGCCGGCACCAGCGCCACCAGCATGGGGGCATCCACCCGGGTCTATTGGACCTTCAAGGTGCTGGGCGACAACAACGTCTCGATCCTGAACGGCGGCTACGCCGGCTACGTTGCCAACAAGGCCAACAAGATCCAGACCGGCATGAACATGCCCAAGCCCGCGACCTTCAGCGCGCACTTCCGCCCGGAACTGGACGCCACCGAAGCGGAGGTGGAAAAGGCCATGAAGCAGCACGTGCTGCTGGTGGACAACCGGCCGAGCGACCAGTATCTCGGCATAAACCGCGTGCCGCTGGCCAAGCGCAGCGGCACCATTCCCGGGGCCAAGAATCTTCCGGAATCCTGGTTCACGGAGAACAACGGCGGCGAGTTCCGCGATGTCGCGCAGTTGAAGAAACTCTACAAGGACGCGGGCATTCCGACCAAGGGCGCGCAGATCAACTTCTGCAACACCGGACACTGGGCGTCGATCGGCTGGTTCGCCTCGCACGAACTCCTCGGCAACAAGCAGGCGAGGATGTACGACGGCTCGATGGTGGAATGGTCGGCGGACCCCAAGGCGCCCATCCAGCAGAAGATCAAGGTCGATTGAAGCGCCGGCTGGGCGCCTGCGCGCTCTTCGTCTGCACCCTGGCCTGCGCCCTGCCGACGCAGGGCGCAGGGGCGCCGGAACGGACGCTGGACGTCCAGCTCGAACTGATCGCGGCGGACGCGCGCGTGCTCGCCGCTGCCGCGACGCCGCCCGTCCGCCGCGCCGCCTTGTCCGAGCGCATCCGCAGCAACCTGGGTAGCCTGGGCATGACCGCCCGCGCCGCAGGACGGCAGGATGCGGCCTGGCCGGCGGCGCTCGCCGGGCTGCGCGAACTGTTTGCGGCGGGGAAGCTCGCGGCCTTTGCCGGCGCCGCCCGCCGGCTCGCGGCGGCCCATCCGCTCGATGTTGCCTATTTCGAGCCTCTGGCAGTCACGCCGCAGCGTCTGTCGACCGGGCGATCGATCTATCGTCGCTATTGCCAGGGCTGCCACCTCGGCCCGGGTGCCGGCCGCTGGGCGCCCGATCTGTTCGCGATGGCCCGCAAGGAGCCGCGTCGGGAGTTCGTCGCCCGCCTGCTGGGCGGCGTTTTCGGCGACCGCACGACCGGCCACGCCAATCCCTTCAGCGACGAAGCCCTGGCCAGCCTGACCGCCTACTTTCTCGCCCCCGGCGCCGCGAAGTAGGTCCGGGCTGGGGCGGCGTCCCGTCTGTTAAAATTCCGGGGTGAATCCTCGTC
>JAJZPJ010000301.1 GCA_021811225.1 Pseudomonadota bacterium | reverse complement strand
CGGCCAGTCCGACCAGGGCGTTCCACTTCGCCAGCAGCAGCAGGCCGATGCCGATGGCGCCGTAGCTGCCGATGCGCGAGTCCTTCATGATGGCCAGGACCTGCGCCTTTTCCCAGCCGCCGCCGAAGCCGTCGCAGCTGTCGGAAAAGCCGTCCTCGTGGAAGGCGCCGGTGGCCAGTATCGTCGCCGCCATGCCCAGGAGCACCGCCAGAGACGGCGGCAGCGCCAGGGACGCGAGCCAGGTGGCCGCCGCGCCGATGGCGCCGACGATGACGCCGACCAGCGGAAAGTAGCGCGCCGCGTGGTCCAACTGATCCTGGGCGTGCCCGACCCACCCCGGCACCGGCAGCCGGGTGAAGAAGCGCAGCGCGGCGAAGAAGTAGGCCAGCTCGCGCCTCATTCCCGGTTGCTCACCCCGGCCGATTCGAAGCTCGCCATCTCGTCGAGAAAGGCCGCGGCGGAGGCGACCAGCGGATAGGCCAGCGCGGCGCCGGTGCCCTCGCCCAGGCGCATGCCGAGCTGCAGCAGCGGCTCGGCACCGAGGTGCTCGAGCTGCACGGCGTGGCCCGCCTCGTCGGAGCGGTGGGCGAACACGCAGTAATCGAGGATGGCCGGCGAGAGCCGCGCGGCCACCAGCAGCGCGGCGGTGACGATGAAGCCGTCGATCAGCAGCAGCATGCGCCGACGGGCGGCGGCCTGCATGGCGCCGGCGAGCATGGCGATCTCGAAGCCGCCGAAGTGCGCCAGCACCGCGAGCGCGTCGTCGTGCGCGCCCGTGAAGCGCGGCAGCGCCTGCGAGAGCAGCGCGCGCTTCCGCTCCAGGCCGGCGTCGTCCAGACCCGTGCCGCGGCCGACGCAGACCGCCAGCGGTGCTCCGGTCAGGCAATGGGTGATCAGCGACGCGGAGGCGGTGTTGCCGATGCCCATCTCGCCGAAGCCGAGCACGTTGCAGCCGTCGTCCGCCAGCGCGCGGACGATCTTCTCGCCGTGGGCGAGCGCGGCGTCGCGCTGGGCGGCGCTCATCGCCGGACCTTCGAGGTAGTTCGCGGTGCCGGGCGCCACCTTGGCGTCGATCAGGCCGGGCCGCGCGCCGAAGTCGTGATTGACGCCGGCATCGACGACGGTCAGCGCCATGCCCGCGGCCCGCGCCAGGACGTTGATCGCCGCGCCGCCGGCGAGGAAGTTCTCCACCATCTGCCAGGTGACGTCCTGCGGATAGGCCGAGACGCCGGCTCTCGCCGCGCCGTGGTCGCCGGCGCAGACCAGGATGTGCGGCCGGGTCAGGCGCGGCTCGAGCGTGTTCTGGATCAGGCCCAGCTGCAGCGCCAGGGCCTCCAGCCGGCCGAGGCTGCCCGGCGGCTTGGTCTTGCCGTCTATCCTGGCCTGCAGCGCCGCCGCGAGCCCGGTATCGGGGGTTTCTATGTTCGAACGCATCCGGTTCTTCCTTTCATTCGGTCGACAAAAAGGCTGCGCCCCGCGCGACCAGCGCAAAGCGCAGCCCTCGCCAAAGGCATGCAATGACACCAGCAGGTCTTCTGGCTCTCGGATCGACCGGAAGCGCCGCGCCTTCCCGCCGTTGCCGGCAGTGGCTGGCCGATGATCGGCCTCGCGGCATCCGTCCCCGATTACAGCGGCGGGCCCGCCACGGAATTGCACCGTGTTCCTGGATGCTGGATCGGAGCGAATTATGGGGAGCGCCGAGGCTTTGTGCAAACCGCGGCGCAAGAGTGCTGTGCTACGCTCGGTCCATGGCTGAACTGATCTTGGGCGGCGCGCGTTCCGGCAAGAGCGCGCTGGCGGAGAGCCGGGCGCGGGATTCCGGTCTGCGCGTCATCTACCTTGCCACCGCCGAAGCCCGCGACCAAGAGATGGCGCGCCGCATCGCTCATCACCGCGCGCGCCGGCCCGCCGACTGGGGGCTGGCCGAGGCGCCGCTCTATCTGGCGGCGGCCCTGAGCCGGCACGCCGCCGCCGATGCCTGCCTGCTGGTCGATTGCCTGACCCTGTGGCTGTCCAACCTGTTCTTTGCCGGCGCTGCGGGGCGCCAGGCCGGTCTCGGCCTGGCCGTCGATTGCCCGCTCTTGACCGGGGAGACGCAGGGCCTGCTCGATGCCCTGCCCGCACTGCCCGGGCGGATACTGCTCGTCTCCAACGAGCTCGGCTGGGGCGTCGTGCCCATGCACCCGGTCTCCCGCGCGTTCGCCGACCAACAGGGGCGCCTCAATCAGCGCGTCGCGGCGGCTTGCGAGCGGGTGACGCTGGTGGCGGCCGGCCTGCCGCTGGAGCTCAAGCCCGGATAGCCTGCATGGCCGGCAGCTACCCGAGTCGCCCCAGCCGAGGTGCTGCCCCGGCGCGTCGCGCGAGACGGTCGAGGCCGGAGGCGGCGCCTGGGATCATCAGGGTGACGCTGCGCATAGTAAAATTCGTCTTTCCGTTCCGGCGCTGACGGCGCTATCCCATGCCACCCTGGCACACCCACTCGAGCGCAGCCCTGTCAGCGGCGTTGGCGGCGATACTTGTCGACCGTCTGCTCGGCGAGCCGCGCCGCTTTCATCCGCTGGTCGGCTTCGGATATTGGGCGACGGCCATCGAGGCAAGACTGCAGCGGCGGGCGGCCTGGCCGCCCGTTCAGCGTATTGCCGGCGTCCTGGCCTGGCTGCTGGCGCTCTCGCCCTGGCTGCTCCTGGCGCT
>JAJZPJ010000049.1 GCA_021811225.1 Pseudomonadota bacterium | reverse complement strand
AGGTTGATCTCCGACAGTATTTCGCCGGTATCCCTCGCGTAGGTCTGCAGCAGCAGCGGCTGCTTGTTTCTGCCGGCGCGCGACCCGGTCGGGTCGGTCCAGATACGCTTGGTGCGATTGCCGATCAGGTCAACATCGTAGTTGCCGGTGAGCGGCTTCGAGACCTTCAGATTATGGATGGCTCCGTAGCTCTGCGTGTCGACGATAAGCGCAAAGATCCCGCCTTGAAGTTTGGCCAGACATCCCTCAAGAATGGGTTGCAGTTGCTGTTCGAAAACGTGCAGGTAACTCACCTCGAATTTTTGCGGATTGGTGCCCGGCAGAGGGCGGTAGTTCTGGTCCCAGATATTGGTGCCGCTGTTCTTCAGCTCGTTAAGCTTCACCTGAATGTCATCACGGAATTCACGGGCACGCTCGACGTTGAAGTCGAAGGCGCCGCGCCCGATCTTGAAGCGGGAAACGAGCTCCTGGACGCTTTCTGTCGCTTCGGCGAGCACGATGGTGGACTTTTCCGAAGAACTCATGCTGCCCGAAACCTCGGAGGAAAGTTGATGCAGTTGGATGACCGCCTCGTGCACACTGCCGTTGGTGGCATTCAATTGATCCATGGCGGTGGCGATGTGCGCCAGTTGGTCGCTGGTGGTCTCGAAATCAGACACCATTTTCTGAAACTCCGCCGTGGAGTTCTTCACAATGTCGCTGGTCTGATGGATACGGCGGTTGATCTGGCTGTTCTCGGACTGGGTTTTCTCGACCAGACTCGTCATGTTGCCGATGTTTTCGGAGATCTCCTGCGTCGCCAGGGTGACTCTCCCGGCCAGCTTGCGCACTTCGTCGGCGACCACGGCAAAACCGCGGCCCTGTTCGCCGGCGCGCGCCGCTTCGATGGCGGCGTTGAGCGCCAAGAGATTGGTCTGATCGGCAATCTCCTTGATCATGGTGGCGATTTCGCGAATGCTGTCGGAGCGTTTGCCCAAATCGGTCACGGTGACGTTGAAGGTTTCCAGGCGGTTGCTGACGATTTCGACCTCCTGCACGATCTGGCCCATCTCCACCAGCGAATTGCGCGCCGTCTGCAGGTTGTTGTCGGTCGCGTGCGCGATCACTTCGGCGGAAGCGGAAACCTCCTTGATCGCCGCCGTCGTCTCGGTGCTGGCGCCGAAAACCGATCCGGCAATCTCGCCCTGCTGGTTCGCCCGCTTGGCCGTCGATGCGACATTGTTTTTGACGACGACGGCTTCGCGCGAGATATTCACGCTCATCTTGCGCACCTCGCCGATGAGATTGCGCATCTTGTCGGCGAAGCGGTTGTAACTTTCCGCCAGCGTACGCAGTTCGTCGTGGCTGATGATCGGCAAGTCGCGGGAAAAATCGCCTTCGCCGTGTGAAATTTCGTCGAAGATCCTGGTGATCAATCGGACAGGCCTGATGATCAGATGGCGCAGGTAAAGGATCTGCGTAATGTTCCAGACCAGGGCGACGACGGTCAGCGCGATCATCAGATACAGCCCTTGGTCGAGTGCCCCCGCGACCTGGCCGGTTGCCGCGGAACTCCCTCCGGCTCTGCGCAATACCTCTGCAATCGCGGTCTTCTGATGGATGTCCACGCCCAGATACGTGACGTCGATCAGGAAGAGCAGCAGAAAACTCATCAGCTTCTTGGTCAGCGAGTTCCAAAAAGTCCGCTCGCTCCAGTCATACAGACGCCAGAAAAGTTTCATGGCTTTTTCCCCCGGAAAAAATGACGATCCTTGCGTGCGGATCTGGTTTTTATCGTTGCTCCAACGCAGGTCTCACAGACGCAAGCATGCGGCTGAACACCCGGGGGCGCCAGCCCCCGGGGCAGCGATGCACTAGCCGGCGATGGCCTGTCTGATCTGTTCCAGCGTCGACGCGTCGTCGATGGTGGTGAGGTCGCCTGGATCGCGGCCTTCCGCCAGCGCCTGGATCGAGCGGCGCAGCATCTTGCCGGAGCGCGTCTTGGGCAGGCCGGAAATGAAATGCACGCGCGCCGGGCGGGCGATGGCACCCAGCAGACCATCCACCTTGGCCATGACTTCCTTCTCCAGCTTCTGTCGCAGTTCGGCTGTGGCGACCGTGGTTGCGTCCTTGACCACGGCGAAGGCCATCGGCACCTGACCCTTCAATTGATCGGCGACGCCGACCACGGCGACTTCGGCGATCATCGGATGGGTCTGTACCGCCTCCTCGATCTCGCGCGTGCCCAGTCGATGGCCGGCGACGTTGATGACGTCGTCGGTCCGGCCGAGGATGAAGTAGTAGCCGTCCTGGTCACGGATGCCCCAGTCGAAGGAGGAATAGACCTGCGGCGACTTGAACAGGGAGAAGTAGGTGCTGACGAAGCGCTGATCGTCCCCCCAGAGGGTGGACAAGCAGCCGGGCGGCAGGGGCGGCAGGACGCCGACCACGGCCTTCTCGTCGGCGCCGGCCTCACTGCCGTCCTCGCGGAACAGCTTGAGCTGATAGCCGAACACCGGGAACGACGGCGAGCCGTACTTGATTGCCGTCTTCTCGACGCCCGGCACCGAGGAGAGCATCGGCCAGCCGGTCTCGGTCTGCCAGTAGTGATCGATCACCGGGATGCCGAGCGCCCCGGCGATCCACTCGTGCGTCGTCTGGTCGAGCGGCTCGCCGGCCAGGAACAGATGGCGCAGCGAGGAGATGTCGTGTTGCTTGAGAAAGGCCGGATCCTGCTTTTTCAGCACGCGCACCGCGGTGGGCGCGGAAAACATCACGCTGACCTTGTAGTCCTCGACGATCTTCCACCAGATGCCGGCGTCCGGGCGGATCGGCGTGCCCTCGTACATGACGGTGGCCATGCCGGCGATCAGCGGCCCATAGACGATATAGGAGTGGCCGACCACCCAGCCGATGTCGGAGGTGGTAAACATCGTCTCGCCCGCAGCGCCGCAATAGATGTGCTTCATGCTGGAGGCCAGCGCCACCGCGTAGCCGCCGACGTCGCGCTGCACGCCCTTGGGCTTGCCGGTGGTGCCCGAGGTATACAGAATGTAGGAGGGCTCGTTGGCTTCGAGCCAGACCACCGGCACCTCAGCGTCCATATGCTGCTCGCGCAAGCCGGCGTAGTCGAGGTCGCGCCCGGCGACCCTGGCGAAGCCGGTATCGAGGCCGCGATCGACGATCAGCACCTTGGCCGGCGGAAACTTGGCCAGCGCGCAGGCTTCATCGACCAGGTGCTTGTAGGGAATGGCTCGGCCGCCGCGCATGCCGGCGTCGGCGGTGACCATCAGCACCGGCTTGGCGTCGTCGATGCGCGTCGCCAAGGAGGCGGCGGCGAAACCGCCGAACACCACCGAATGGATGGCGCCGATGCGCGCACAGGCGAGGATGGCGAAGCTGGCCTCAGCGATCATCGGCATGTAGATCAGCACGCGGTCGCCGCGGCGAACGCCCAGGCTTTGCATCACCGCCGCCATGCGCATCACCTCGCGCTTCAGTTCGGCGAAGCTGTAGATCTTCTCCTCGCCGGTCTCGGTCGAGCGATAGATCAGGGCGCGCGCATCGGGGCGCGTTTGCGCGTGGCGATCGACGGCGTTGTAGCACAGGTTGGTCTCGCCGCCGACGAACCACTTGGCGAACGGCGGTTTCGAAAAATCCAGGATCCGCTCCGGCCGCTTATGCCAGCTGATCAGCTCTGCCTGCTCGGCCCAGAAGGCTTCGGGCTCTTCGATGGAACGACGGTAAAACTGCTGATAAGTAGCCATGGGGTCTCCTAGAGATATTATTTTGTGGTCAGGCGGACGCCTGCCGCCCGGGCACGCATCGAGAAAGATCTGTCGCGGCTTGAACCTCTGCCTCCGAGGGGAGCAGTGCCCCTCGGAGACAGAGGCATCGATCAAACCTCAGGCCTTCGGTGCACCGATGGGCAGGACTTCGCGCCCAAAAGACTCATTGATCACTTCCGCGGCGGCCAGATAGAGCGCCAGGGCCGCCGTGACCAGACCGAGGTAGCCGCCCAGCACGCCCATCTCAGGCATTCCGAACAGGTCCTTTGCCGCAAGCAAGGCGAACGTCGGGACCAAGGCCAGGAAAATGAGCATGAGAGCTTTCGGCTTGGTGAAGGAGGCGACCAGCAGGTAGAGGGAGAAAACGCCCCAGATGACCAGATACCAGCCGACGAACTCGCCCGGACAAGTGCCGTGGAAAAACGCGACGAACAGCGCGAAGGTCCACCAGAAAGCCCCATAACCGCAGAACGCGGTGAAGCCGAAGGTGTTGCCCTTGAACATCTCCATCACGCCGGCGATCATCTGCGCGGTGCCGCCGAACGCGAAGGCCATGACCAGGACCATGCCCATGCCCTCCGGCGGATACAAGCCGGCGTTGATCAAGGACAACAGCCAGGTCGTCAAGGCAAAACCCGACAAGCCGAGCGGAGCCGGATTGGCCAATTTTATTTCATTGCTCATTTATAGTCTCCTGAAGTGAATTAATATTCAACTACCACAACATATTTCGGGAATGCGCCCCCGACCATCAAGCAATCGACTATTTTGCTTCGCCCAGTTGATCGAGGATCGCCGGATTGTCCAGCGTCGACACGTCCTGCGTGATCACCTCTCCCTTGGCGAGCGAACGCAGCAGACGGCGCATGATCTTGCCCGAGCGCGTCTTCGGCAGGTTGTCGCCGAAACGGATTTCCCTGGGCTTGGCGATCGGGCCGATCTCCTTGGCCACCCACGCCCGAAGCTCCTCGGCAATGACCCGGCTCTCATCCCCGACCGGGCGCGAGCGCTTCAGGACGACGAAGGCGACCACCGCCTCGCCCGTCGTATCGTCTGGCCGACCGACCACCGCCGCTTCGGCAACGATCGGATTCGACACCAGCGCCGACTCTATCTCCATCGTGCCCAAGCGGTGACCGGAGACGTTCAGCACGTCGTCGATTCGGCCCATGATGGTGAAATAGCCGGTTTCCTTGTCGCGTACCGCGCCGTCGCCGGCGAGGTAAAGCTTGCCTCCCAGCTCTTCGGGGAAATAGCCCTTCTTGTAGCGCTCGGGGTCGCCCCATATGGTTCGGATCATCGAGGGCCACGGACGCTTGACCACGAGGATGCCGCCCTGGCCATTGGCCACCTCCTGCCCGGTCTCGTCGACGATCGCGGCCATGATGCCCGGCAAGGGCAAGGTGCAGGAACCCGGCACGATCGGCGTCGCACCCGGCAGCGGCGAGATCATGTGGCTGCCCGTTTCGGTCTGCCACCAGGTATCGACGATCGGACAGCGCGAGCCGCCGACGTTCTCGTAATACCAGATCCAGGCTTCCGGATTGATCGGCTCGCCGACGGTGCCGATGATGCGCAGGCTGGACAGGTCGTAGCTCTTGGGATGGACCTTGGCATCGGCCTCGGCGGTCTTGATCAGCGAGCGGATCGCGGTCGGCGCGGTGTAGAACACCGAGACCCGGTGCTTTGCGATCATGTCCCAGAAACGGCCGGCGTTGGGGTAGGTCGGAATGCCCTCGAAGACGACCTCGGTGCCGCCCACCGTCAGCGGCCCGTAGGCAACGTAGCTATGGCCGGTCACCCAGCCGATGTCGGCGGTACACCAGAAAACGTCGCTGGGCTTCCAGTCGAAGACCCACTTCATCGTCTGCGCGGCCCAGAGCAGATAGCCGCCGGTGCTGTGCTGCACGCCCTTGGGCTTGCCGGTGGAACCCGAGGTATAGAGTATGAACAGCGGATGTTCGGCGCCGACCCATTCCGGTTCGCAGGTATCGGGCTCCGCCGCAAGCGCCTCGTGCATCCATGCGTCCCGACCGGCGTGCCACTGAATCTTGCCGCCGGTACGCTTATAGACGATCACGTTCTTGACCGCTTCGCAGCCGCCCATCGCGAGCGCCTCGTCGGTGATGCCCTTGAGCGGCAGCGCCTTGCCGCCGCGCATCTGCTCGTCGGCGGTGATCAGCGCGACCGCGCCGACGTCGACCAGCCGTTCATTGAGGGACTTGGCCGAGAAGCCGCCGAAGACCACGGAGTGCGGAGCGCCGATGCGCGCGCAGGCCTGCATTGCGACGACGCCCTCGATCGACATCGGCATGTAGATGATGACCCGGTCGCCCTTCTTTATGCCGCGCCTCTTCAAGGCATTGGCGAAACGGCACACCCGCTGCAACAGCTCTTGATAAGTGACCTTGGTGACGGCGCCGTCGTCGGCCTCGAAGATGATCGCGACGCGATTGCCGTTGCCCGCTTCGACGTGGCGGTCGAGGCTGTTGTAGGAAGCGTTCAGTTCGCCGTCTTCGAACCACGTGTAGAAGGGTGCCTTCGACTCGTCGAGCACCTTGGTGAAGGGCTTATGCCAGCTGAGCGTTTCGCGCGCGAGGCGGGCCCAGAAACCTTCGAAATCGCGCTCCGCCTCCGACACCAGCGCACGGTATGCCTCCATGCCGGATACTGCGGCATGCGCAGCAAGATCGGGAAAAGTCTGGAAGATGCGCTTTTCGTTGCTGATGGATTCAATGCCTAGCATGTCTTCTCCTTTAGTTTCCATGGATATGGATGCTGACGTCTGCTGCCGTCAGATTCTCATCTCGATCGGGCTCTGCCCGGCCCGCCTTATTCCGATGTAGCCATTCCTCCTTGCCGATTTGTTTTCCCTGCTGTCCGGCTCTTATTGGGGCGAGCTTAGCAGCGCTAGCTGACGCGAAACTTACAGTTTTGCAAACTCAACAGTCAGCAGCGGTCCGGATGGGGACGTCTTCGCCGCCCGACCAAGCATCGGATTTTTCCAGGCAGTAGCCAAGACCACGCACGGTAGCGATTCTGACGCCGGCGCCGTCCAGTTTCTTGCGCAGGCGGTGCACATAGACCTCGATCGCGTTGGTGCTCACCTCGGAGTCCCAGCAGCACAGCTGCTCGACCAGTTGCTCCTTGCTGACCATGCGGCCGGCGCGCAGCAGCAAGATTTCGAGCAAGCCCAGTTCGCGCGCCGAGAGATCGACGGTCTGGCCGTCGATCTTGACCACCCGATCGGCCTGAAAGTAAGCCAGTTGGCCGAAGTCTATCTGCGCCGGCATCACCGCGCCGCGCCGGGTCAGCGCCCGAACCCGCGCTTCGAGTTCGCGCAGCGCGAAGGGTTTGCCGAGATGGTCATCGGCGCCGGCATCCAGACAGCGGACACGGTCCTCGACACAGTCCTGGGCGGAGAGGATCAGTACCGGCAGCGTCGTCTTGCGCGCCCTCAGGCGGCGCAACACTTCCAGGCCGGATAGCCGCGGCAGGCCGAGGTCGAGGATCAGAAGGTCGAACGACTGACTGGTGAGCGCCGCATCGGCATCGCTGCCGTTGGCAACGGCGTCGACGGCATACCCGGCGTAACGGAGAGAACGCACCAGCGCTTCGGCGATGGGGGGTTCATCCTCGGCCAGGAGAATTCTCATCGGGAAAGTTTAGCACAGGGTACAACGGGCTTCGGCGTCACAAATCCCCTTGCGGTGCACCATAAAAAAGCCCTGCCGAAGCAGGGCTTTTTCTGGAGGCGGATCCCCGCTCTTGCGGGGAGCGACTCAGGCTTGCGCCTGCGTCACATATCCATGCCGCCCATGCCACCCATACCGCCCATGCCACCCATGCCGCCCATGCCGCCGGCCATGCCGCCAGCCGGCTTGTCTTCGACCAGTTCGGCCACCATGCATTCGGTGGTCAGCATCAGGGCGGCGACGGATGCGGCGTTTTGCAGCGCGGTGCGCGAGACCTTGGTCGGGTCCAGCACGCCCATCGCCACCATGTCGCCGTACTCGCCGGTCGCGGCGTTGTAGCCGAAGTTGCCCTTGCCTTCGAGCACCTTGTTCACCACCACCGAGGGCTCGTCACCGGCATTGGCGACGATCTCGCGCATCGGTTGCTCCAGCGCGCGCAGCACGATCTTGATGCCGGCGTCCTGGTCGTGGTTGTCGCCCTTCAGCTTGCTCATGGACTGGCGGGCACGCAGGTAGGCGACGCCGCCGCCGGCGACGATACCCTCTTCCACCGCAGCGCGGGTGGCGTGCAGCGCGTCCTCGACGCGGGCCTTCTTTTCCTTCATTTCCACTTCGGTGGCGGCACCGACCTTGATCAGCGCCACACCGCCGGCCAGCTTGGCGACGCGCTCCTGCATCTTTTCCTTGTCGTAGTCGCTGGTGGCTTCCTCGATCTGGGCGCGGATCTGCTTGACGCGCGCCTGGATGGTGGCGGCGTCGCCGGCACCGTCGATGATGATGGTGTTTTCCTTGCCCACCTCGATGCGCTTGGCCTGGCCCAGATCCTTGAGCGTGGCCTTCTCCAGCGACAGACCGAGCTCCTCGGCGATCACCGTGCCGCCGGTCAGCGTCGCGATGTCTTCGAGCATCGCCTTCCTGCGGTCGCCGAAGCCGGGCGCCTTGACGGCGCAGGTCTTCAGGATGCCGCGGATGTTGTTCACCACCAGGGTGGCCAGGGCTTCGCCCTCGACATCCTCGGCGATGATCAGCAGCGGCCGGCCGGCCTTGGCGACCTGCTCCAGCACCGGCAGCAGATCGCGGATGTTGCTGATCTTCTTCTCGAACAGCAGCACCAGCGGATTGTCGAGGATGGCGACCTGCTTCTCCGGGTTGTTGATGAAGTAGGGGGACAGGTAGCCGCGGTCGAACTGCATGCCTTCGACGACCTCGAGCTCATTGACCAGGGACTTGCCGTCCTCGACGGTGATCACGCCTTCCTTGCCGACCTTGTCCATCGCCTTGGCGATGATCTCGCCGATGTCGGAGTCGGCATTGGCCGAGATCGAGCCGACCTGGGCGATTTCCTTGTTGGTCGAGCAGGGCTTGGACAGCTTTTTCAGCTCGTCGATGGTGGCGGCGACGGCCTTGTCGATGCCGCGCTTCAGGTCCATCGGGTTCATGCCGGCGGCGACGTACTTCATGCCCTCGCGGACGATCGCCTGGGCCAGCACGGTGGCGGTGGTGGTGCCGTCGCCGGCGATGTCGGAGGTCTTGGAAGCGACTTCCTTGACCATCTGCGCGCCCATGTTCTCGAACTTGTCCTTGAGCTCGATTTCCTTGGCGACGGAGACGCCGTCCTTGGTCACGGTGGGGGCGCCGTAGGAGCGCTCGAGCACGACGTTGCGGCCCTTCGGGCCGAGGGTCACCTTGACCGCGTCGGCGAGGATATTGACGCCGGCGACCATGCGATGGCGGGCGGAGTCACCAAATTTGACTTCTTTAGCAGGCATTCTCTTTATCTCCTAGAGTGTTCAGATTAGGCTTCGACCACGCCCATGATGTCTTCTTCGCGCATGACCAGCAGCTCGTCGCCATCGACCTTGACGGTCTGGCCGGAGTACTTGCCGAACAGCACGCGGTCGCCGACCTTGACGGCCAGCGCACGGACCTTGCCATCATCGAGGATCTTGCCATTGCCGATGGCGATGACCTCGCCTTGATCGGGTTTCTCGGCGGCGGTGTCGGGAATGACGATACCGGAGGCCGTCTTGCGCTCTTCTTCCAAGCGCTTGACGATCACGCGATCATGTAAGGGACGAATTTTCATTGACTTCTCCTTTTTGGGCTACGGGCAATGGCGCTTGCTGCGCCGTTGATTGATCGGGCGGAGGCAGGTTATTAGCACTCGCTGCCGACGAGTGCTAATAATAGGGCTTACGCCCCCCTATTTCAAGGGCGAATGCGAAAAATGTCCGCGGCCGGCAGGCGGCGACGCTCACGGCGGACAGCGGACGTGCGCCAGTCGGGACGGGGCCCTGCGCCCGATTCCGCCTCAGGGCAAGCTCAAAGCAGTGTAAGATGCCGACCCTGATCGGCCCATCCCAGTATCCGCTTCGATCGAGCGACAGGAGTTCTTAGTCATCATGAAAGCGGCATCCGTGCGCATAGTCGTCGCCACCGCGGCGGCGGCCCTGGCCGGCTGTGCCGTCGGTCCCGATTTCCATACGCCTGCGGCGCCGGTCGCCAGCGGCTACACGGCAACGAAGCTGCCGCCGCAGACCGCCGCCGCAGCGGTCGGGGGCGGCGCGGCGCAGCGTTTTGCGATTGCGCGGGACGTCTCGGCCCAGTGGTGGTCCCTGTTCCGTTCGCCGGCCCTGGACCGCTTGGTCGAGCAGGGCCTGGCCGGCAATCCGTCGCTCGCAGCGGCCCGGGCGGCGCTTGCCGCCGCTCAGGAAAACCTGGCGGCCGGAGACGGACTGCTCTATCCCAGCGTCGATGCCAGTCTCCAGGCGACGAAGCAGCGCATCACCGGCCTGACCACCAGATCTTCCAGCCAGGAGTTCAAGCTCTACAACGCCTCGGTCAATGTTTCCTACGGACTCGATCTGTTCGGCGCCGCGCGGCGCCAGCTGGAAGCCCTGCAAGCCCAAGTGGATTACCAGCGCTATCAGCTGGAAGCGGCCTACCTGTCGCTCTCCGCCAACATCGTCACCACCGCCGTCCAGGAAGCCTCGCTGCGCGGGCAGATTTCAGCGACCCGGGCAGCCATCGCCGCGGATCGGCGGCTCCTGGCGGTGACCGAGCGGCAGTTCGAACTGGGTGCCGTGGCGCGCTCGGCGGTGCTGCTGCAGCGCTCGCAACTGGCCGCGGCCCGAGCCACGCTGCCGCCTCTGGAAAAACAACTCTCCTTCAGCCGTCACGCGCTCGCCGCGCTGGTCGGCCGCCTGCCCGACGAAGCGGGAACGCCCGAGTTCCAGCTCGACGCGCTGCACTTGCCGACCGTGCTGCCGGTGAGTCTGCCATCTGCACTGGCCCGCCAGCGGCCGGACATCCGCGCCGCAGAAGCGCTTTTGCACCAGGCCAGCGCCGGCGTCGGGGTGGCCACCGCCAATCTCTATCCCCAAGTCACCCTGAGCGCTGCCCTCGGCAGTCAGGCGCTCACCGCCAGCTCGCTGTTCGGCGCCAGGAACGCCATCTGGAATCTCGGCGCCG
Source organism: Pseudomonadota bacterium (assembly GCA_021811225.1). Taxonomy (GTDB): domain Bacteria; phylum Pseudomonadota; class Gammaproteobacteria; order Burkholderiales; family Rhodocyclaceae; genus CAIYYX01. The sequence continues at coordinate 3,913 of JAJZPJ010000049.1, read as the reverse complement.
GGATACTGCAGCCGGTCTTCAACGGCGGCGAATTGAGCGCCAAGCGTCGTGCCGCCCAGTCCGCGCTCGACCAGGCGGCGGGACAATACCGGCAGACCGTGGTCAATGCCTTCCAGAACGTCGCGGACAGCCTGCGCGCGCTGTCCGACGACGCCCAGACGCTGGAAGCCCAGGCGCAATTCTCGAGCGCCGCCAAAGACAGTCTGGAGCTCGCGCAGACGCAGTTTTCACTCGGCGCGGTGAGCTACCTGACCCTGGCCGCCGCCCAGCGCGACGAAGCCCAGGCGCGCATCAACCTGATCAAGGCCCAGGCCGCCCGCTACGCCGATACCGCCGCGCTGTTCCAGTCCTTGGGCGGCGGCTGGTGGAATCGAACCTCGGCGGCACCCGGCGCGATATCGAAGAGGAGCGGCGAGCCCGCTCCGCATGGAGAGTCTGCACATGACTAAACGTATGGTGATCATGCTGGCGCTGGTCGGCACCCTGCTCGGCGCGATTTTCGGCTTCCAGGCGTTCAAGGGCCACATGATCAAGAAATTCATGGCCACGCAAGCCGCCCCGGTGCAGACCGTGTCGGCCGTCAAGGCAGTCCTGCAGGCCTGGCAATCCCAGCTCGAAGCGGTCGGCTCGCTGACCGCCCGCGAAGGGACGGATCTGGCGCCGGAGGTGAGCGGCATCGTCTCCTCCATCGATTTCAAGTCGGGCGAACAGGTCCATGCCGGCAAGCTGCTGCTGAAAATGAACGCGGCCGCCGACATCGCCCAGTTGCACGTCCTGCAAGCGGCGGCGCTGCTGGCCAGGAGCACCTATGCCCGGGACCGCGAGCAATTCCGCGCGCACGCCGTGAGCCAGGCGGTGCTGGACAGCGACCGCGCCAATGTGCAGGCCAGCGCCGCGCAAGTGGCCGAGCAGCAGGCGCAAATAGACAAGAAGCGCATCCGCGCGCCCTTCGCCGGCCGCCTCGGCATACGCGCGGTCAGCCTCGGCCAATACCTCAACGCCGGCGCCAAGATCGTCACCTTGCAGGCGCTCGACCCGATCTTCGTCGACTTCAATCTGCCGCAGAAATCGGTCGGCCAGATCGAGCTCGGCCAGAAGGTGTCGGTGCGGACCGACGCTTTCCCGGGCAAGACCTTCGTCGGCAAGATCATGGCGATCGACCCCAAGATCGACCCGGGCACGCGCAACGTCATGATCCGCGCGGCCATCCGCAACCCCAGGAACGAACTGCTGCCGGGCATGTTCGCGCTCACCGACCTCGAGGTGGGCAAGCCCGAGGGCCAGATCACCCTGCCGCAGACGGCGATCTCCTACAACCCCTACGGCAACCTCGTCTATCTGGTGGAGAACGACGGCAAGGGACTGGACGGCAAGCCGCGGCTGATCGTCAAGCAGCGTTTCGTGACCACCGGCGCCACCCGCGGCGATCAGGTGGCGATCGTCAAGGGCTTGAAGCCCGGCGATCGGGTGGTGACCTCGGGCCAGATCAAGCTGCGCAACGGCTCGCCGGTGGTGATCGACAACTCGATCGAACCGACCGACGACCCGGCGCCCAAGCCCCAGGACGAGTGACCGGACAAACGGCATGAAATTCACCGACATCTTCATCCGCCGCCCGGTGCTGGCGACGGTCGTGAGCCTGCTGCTGTTCGTGCTCGGCCTGCGCTCGATCGTCCAGCTGCCGGTGCTGCAGTTTCCGCGCACCGAGAACGCCGTGGTCACGGTGACCACCGCTTACACCGGAGCGGACCCGTCCCTGGTCGCGGGCTTCATCACCACGCCGCTGGAGAACTCGATCGCCCAGGCCAACGGCATCGATTACATGACCTCGACCAGCACCCAGGGCTTAAGCACCATCACCGCCAATCTGCGGCTCAACTATCCCGCGGACAAGGCGCTGACCGAGATCAACACCAAGGTCAATGCGGTGGTGAACAAGCTGCCGCCCAACGCGCAGCAGCCGGTCCTGAGCGTCCAGATCGGCCAGACCACCGACGCCATGTACATCGGCTTCTCCAGCGCCGCCCTGACCTCAAACCAGATCACCGATTATCTGACCCGCGTGGTGCAGCCGAAACTGCAGGCGGTCGAAGGCGTGCAGACCGCGGAGATCTTGGGCGGCAAGCTCTTCGCCCTGCGCGCCTGGCTCGACCCGCAGAAACTGACCGCCTACGGTCTCACCGCCGCGGACGTGCAGACCGCCCTGGCCAGCAACGACTATCTCTCGGCGGTGGGCAGCACCAAGGGGCAGATGGTCCAGGTCAATCTCACCGCCTCCACCAGCCTGCACTCGCTCGACGACTTCCGCAAGCTGATCATCAAGCAGCAAGGCGGCGCCGTCGTCCGCCTCGAGGACGTCGCCAAGGTCACGCTGGGCTCCGAGGATTACGAGTCGCAGGTGGCCTTCGACGGCCAGAAAGGCGTGTTCATCGGCATCCAGGTGGCGCCCTCGGCCAACCTGCTCGACGTGATCAAGCGCGTGCGCGACGCCTTCCCGGACATCCAGAAGCAGTTTCCCGAGGGTCTGAACGGGCAGATCGTCTATGACTCGACCCGCTTCGTGACCAGCTCGATCACCGAGGTCGAACACTCGCTGATCGAGGCGCTGCTGATCGTCACCCTGGTGGTCTTCGCCTTCCTGGGCTCGGTGCGCTCGGTGCTGATCCCGACCATCGCCATTCCCTTGTCGCTGGTCGGGACCTTCACGGTGATGCTGCTGTTCGGCTTCTCGATCAACCTGCTCACCCTGCTCGCCCTGGTGCTGGCCATCGGCCTGGTGGTCGACGACGCCATCATCGTGGTCGAGAACGTCGACCGCCACCTCGAGGAGGGGCTGCCGCCGCTGCAGGCGGCGCTGCAGGCGGCGCGGGAACTGGCCAATCCGATCGTCGTCATGACCACGGTGCTGATCGCCGTGTACATCCCGATCGGCTTCATGGGCGGCTTAACCGGCGCGCTGTTCACCGAGTTCGCCTTCACCCTGGTCGGCGCCGTGACCATCTCCGGGATCGTGGCGCTGACCCTGTCGCCGATGATGTGCTCGCGCCTGCTGAGACCTCACAGCCCCTCTGAGACGGGCTGGCAGGCAAAATTCGTGCGCTTCCTCGACCGCCGCTTCGAAGCGCTGCACCAGCGCTACCAGCGTCTCTTGCACGGCACGCTCAACACCGTCCCGGTGACCGTGGCCTTCGCCGCGATCATCATCGGCAGCATCTACTTCCTCTACGCCGGTGCGAAATCCGAGCTCGCGCCGCAGGAGGACCAGGGCGTGATCATCACCTCCTCGACCTCGGCGCCCGACGCCACGCTGCAGCAGCGGCAGATGTACTCCCACGCCGTCTATCAGGCCTTCAAGCAGCACGCCGAGACCGACCACGTGTTCCAGCTCGACATGCCCGGCCAGTCGATCGCCGGCATGGTGCTGAAGCCCTGGGATGCGCGTAAAGCGACCGCAGAGCAATTGCAGCCGCAGATCCAGCAGGCGATCAGCCGCATTGCCGGCATCCGCGCGGTGGCCTTCCAGCCGCCGCCCCTGCCGGGCAGCCGGGGCCTGCCGATCCAGTTCGTGATCCAGACCACCGATTCCTTCGACCGCCTGAACCAGGTGGCCGAGAAATTCCTGCAGGACGCGCAGAAGAGCGGCATGTTCATCTTCCTCGACAACGACCTCAAGTACGACCTGCCCCAGTCCAAGGTGATCATCGACCGCAACCTGACCGCCCAGCTCGGACTCTCGATGCACGACGTCGGCGGCGCGCTCTCGGCCATGCTGGGCGGCGGCTACGTCAATTACTTCAGCCTCGACGACCGCTCCTACAAGGTCATCCCCCAGGTGCAGCAGCGCTTCCGGCTGAACGCCGAGCAGCTGCAGAACTACACCATCCGCAGCGCCAGCGGCGCCTCCGTGCCGCTG
>JAJZPJ010000300.1 GCA_021811225.1 Pseudomonadota bacterium | reverse complement strand
CGCGCGACCCGGCGACCAAGCCGCGCGTGCTCACCATCACCCAGAGCACCTACGACGGCATTCTCTACAACGTCGAGGCGATCAAGGAGATGCTGGACGGCAAGATCGACACCCTGCACTTCGACGAGGCCTGGCTGCCGCACGCCACCTTCTACGACTTTTACCGCGGCATGCACGCGATCGGCCGCGACCGGCCGCGCTGCAAGGAGTCGATGCTGTTTTCGACGCAATCGACGCACAAGCTCCTGGCCGGCCTGTCCCAGGCCTCGCAGATCCTGGTGCAGGATTCCGACGCGCGCCAACTCGACCGCGACGTGTTCAACGAAGCCTTCCTGATGCACACGTCCACCTCGCCGCAGTACGCGATCATCGCCTCCTGCGATGTCGCTGCCGCGATGATGGAGCCGCCCGGCGGCACCGCCCTGGTCGAGGAGTCGATCATGGAGGCGCTGGATTTTCGCCGCGCCATGCGCAAGGTGGACGAGGAGTGGGGGGCGGACTGGTGGTTCAAGGTCTGGGGCCCGGACTACCTGGCCGAGGAAGGGGTGGGCGAGCGCGACGACTGGATGTTGAAGGCCAACGAGCGCTGGCACGGCTTCGGCAATCTGGCGCCGGGTTTCAACATGCTCGACCCGATCAAGGCCACCGTCATCACCCCCGGACTCGACGTCGACGGCGACTTCTCCGAGGAGTTCGGCATCCCGGCGGGAATCGTCACCCGGTATCTCGCCGAGCACGGCGTCATCGTCGAGAAGACCGGGCTCTACTCCTTCTTCATCATGTTCACCATCGGCATCACCAAAGGCCGCTGGAACACCATGGTCACCGAGCTGCAGCAGTTCAAGGACGACTACGACAAGAACCAGCCGTTGTGGCGCTCGATGCCGGAGTTCGTGGCGAAGTATCCGCGCTACGAGAAGATCGGCCTGCGCGACCTGTGCGAGCAGATCCACGGCATCTACAAGGCCAACGACGTGGCGCGCCTGACCACCGAGATGTATCTGTCCAACATGGAGCCGGCGATGAAGCCGGCCGACGCCTTCGCCCGGATGGCGCACCGCGAGATCGACCGCGTGCCGATCGACGAGCTCGAAGGGCGCATCACCAGCGTGCTGCTCACTCCCTATCCGCCCGGCATCCCGCTGTTGATTCCCGGCGAGCGCTTCAACGGCACCATCGTCCGCTATCTGAAGTTCGCGCGCGAGTTCAACGAGAAATTCCCCGGCTTCGAGACCGACATCCACGGCCTGGTCAAGGGCGACGAGGACGGGCGGATCCGCTATTACGTGGACTGCGTGAAATAAGTGCCTTCCTCCCGGCCTCCTGCCCACGGCCGGCTTTGCACAGCCGGCCGGCTGCGGCGGCGCGGAGCAGTGCTCCGCGAATTCCCGCCTGCGCCCCGGGGAAGGGGGTGACGGAGGTTCGTCCCTTTGGGACTCCATGTTCAACGCTGCGCCGGGCTCGGGGCGGCCCTTCGCCCGGCGCGGCGCTCCGTGGAAACGTCGGCGGTGACTACGGCTCGCGAGGCTCGCAGCGGTACGCGATCCTTCGTCCGGCGCAGCTCTCCGATCAAACCAGCGAAGCTCCTCTCCGATCAACCAAGGAGGTCGATCGAAGAGCGCCCCCGCCGCCGGGCCGCCCCAAGGCGGGGGCCGCGTGGCACTGCGAGCGTAGCGAGCCAAAGTCACCCCTTCCCTCGGGGAGGGGGCTGGGGGGAAGGTTGTTTCCCCTCAGTGGATGAAAAAGGTGGACAGCCACATCGACATGCCGGTGGCGGCGGCGCCCAGCGCGCACCAGTACAGCCAACGCTTGCGCGTCAGCACGGTGATCGAGGCCAGCGAGATGGCGATCTGGATCAGGGTCAGCGCCTGGGCCTGGCGGTGGTGCGGATGCATGGTCGCCGCGGAGGCGGCGTTGGCCTTGGCCGACGCCGCTTCCAGCTTGTCCGCCAGAAGCTTGATCGCCGCCTTTTCCTTCTTGTAGCGTTCGACTTCCTGGCGGTAGAACTCGTGCTTCTCGGCCGGCGCCAGCGCCAGCGCCAGCTCGGCCAGGTTCTGCTTGTTGCTCTTGGCCTGGTAGTAAGCCCACTGGTTCGAGGCTTCGGTCTTTTTCAGCACCGCCTCGTTCTTCTGCAGCATCGCTTCGTTCTGCGTGTCGCCGCCCTGGTAGGCGACGACGGCGCCGACCGTGGCCAGGATCGCGGTGACCACGGCCACGCGCGAGGCCAGGCTGTCGCCGCTGTGCGCGGCGTGCTCGACCGCGTGATCGTGCGGGCCATGAACGTGGAGTCCCCCTTCCGACATGCTGCCTCCTTATTGGCGTTGATAGGTGACGAATGCGTAGTCGAAGCCGGCGTCGGCGTGATGGCGCTCGCGCGCGGTCTCGCGCCAGGCGGCCGGGTCGAAGCCGGGAAAGTGCGTGTCGCCGGGAAAGTCGCGGTCGATCTCGGTGAGCCGCAGGCATTGCGCCTCGGGCAGCGCCAGCGCGTAGATTTCGGCGCCGCCGATGACGAAGGCCTCGGTGGCGTCGGCGCTGGCGGCGAGCGCCGCCGCCAGCGAGGCGACGACGATGCCGCCGGGGGCATTGAAGTCCGGGTCGCGGCTGATGACGATGTTGCGCCTGCCCGGCAGCGGCCGGCCGAGCGAGGCCCAGGTCTTGCGTCCCATGATGATCGGATGGCCCAGGGTGAGTTCCTTGAAGCGCTTGAGAT
>JAJZPJ010000299.1 GCA_021811225.1 Pseudomonadota bacterium | reverse complement strand
GTTGCCGTCGGCGGCGTGGCAGGCGACGCAGACCGTCGAAGCGATCGCCTTGCCCTTGGCCGGATCGACCTGGGCGGGGGTGGCGGCAAAGCCGCTCACGGCGACCGCGGCGAGTCCTGCGCCGAGCAGGAAGCTTTTCATTATGTTCATCGTGGTATCCCTTGGGGCTTCGGACTGCTTAAACCTGTTATTCTATACTAATCCCTACGCTTACTGCACGCCTGCGTGCCTGCACCATGTCGTTGTTCCGTCATGCGGTTTTCGAGATATCCGTCGCCAAGCCGATCGATCTGCGTCCCTCCGCGGCCCCCGAAATAGCCTTCGCCGGGCGCTCCAACGCCGGCAAATCGAGCGCCATCAACACCCTGGCCGGCCACACTCGGCTCGCCTTCGTCAGCAAGACGCCGGGGCGGACCCAGTTGATCAATTTCTTCCGCCTGCCCAAGGGCGCCTACCTGGTGGACCTGCCCGGTTACGGCTATGCCGCCGTGCCCGAGGCGATCCGCAAGCAGTGGCGCAATCTTCTCGAGCACTACCTGACGCGGCGCCCGAACCTGATCGGCCTGGTGCTGATCATGGATGCCCGGCGCCCCCTGACCGAACTCGACGCCCAGATGATCGACTGGTTCGTGCCCACCGGCAACCCCATCCACATCCTGCTCACCAAGGCCGACAAACTCTCGAAACAGGCGGCGAATCAGACCCTGCGCGAGGTGCGCGAGGCGGTCGCCGTGTATGGTGCGCAGATCAGCGTGCAACTGTTTTCCAGCCTGAAGAAGACCGGCGTCGAGGAGGCCGAAAGCGTGGTCGGCGGCTGGTTGAGCGATGAATGAAAAAAGGCCCCCGGTCAAAGGGGAGGAAACCGGGGGCGCAAGGCCTTAATGAGGATTAAGGCACCCGCTCAGGGAGGTGAAGCGGGAGACGGCTCGTCACCATCTGTTTAATGAGATAGGCTCGCAGCGAAAAAGTTCCGCAATATTTGATTGGGATATGGCCATGATAGCGAAAGGTGTATTTCCGACGGTCCGGATGCGCAGGATGCGCCGGGACGATTTCTCGCGCCGGCTGATGCAGGAGAATCGGCTCAGCGCCGACGACCTGATCTATCCGGTGTTCGTACTGGACGGACGGGACAGGACCGAGGCGGTCGCTTCGATGCCGGGGGTACAGCGGATGACGCTCGACCGTCTGCTGCCGGTGGCCGAGCGGGCGCTCACCCTGGGAATTCCGGCGTTGGCCTTGTTCCCGGTGATCGAGGCCGGCCTGAAGACGCCCGGCGCGGAAGAAGCCTGGAATCCGGACGGCCTGGTGCCGCGCGTGGTCTCCGCATTGAAGCGGGAATTTCCCGAACTCGGGGTGATCACCGATGTCGCCCTCGATCCCTACACCAGCCACGGTCAGGATGGCCTGATCGATCCCGCCGATCCGCGCGGCTACGTGCAGAACGACGAGACCCTGGAGGCGCTGGCAAAGCAGGCGCTCAGCCACGCCAGGGCCGGCGCCGACGTCGTGGCGCCCTCGGACATGATGGACGGACGGATCGGGCGCATCCGCGCCGAGCTGGACGGCGACCGGCAGATTTACACGCGCATCCTCGCCTATTCGGCCAAGTACGCCTCTTCGTTCTACGGACCCTTCCGGGATGCCGTCGGCTCGAGCGGCAATCTCGGCAAAGGCAACAAATACACCTACCAGATGGACCCGGCCAATTCCGACGAGGCGCTGCGCGAAGTGGCGATCGATCTCGACGAGGGTGCCGACATGGTGATGGTCAAACCCGGGATGCCCTACCTCGACATCGTGCGCCGGGTGAAGGACGAGTTTGCGGTCCCGACCTATGCTTATCAGGTCAGCGGCGAGTATGCGATGCTGAGAGCGGCGGCGATGAACGGCTGGATCGACGGCGAGGCCTGCATGCTGGAGGCGCTGCTCGCGTTCAAGCGCGCCGGCGCCGACGGCATCCTCAGCTATTTCGCGCTGGAGGCGGCAGCGCTGTTGAAGTAGATCGACCCTCAGACCGGCAACTGCCGCGCGTCCCTGCAGGAGAGCAGCGGCCACTGCTGCTGCCAGTGCCCGAGCGGGTCGTCCTTGAAGCCGTCCTTGGCGAACTGGTGCAAGCGGCCGAGCGCGTAACAGCGCAGCAGGTTGGCGTGGGCGGCGAAGCCGTGGTCGACGGGGAGCTGACCCTGGGTGGCGGCGACCCGCAACGCTTGCTTGATCGACGCCTCGACGCGGTCGAGCAGTTGATTGACGCGGGTCTGCAGGCGCTCGTTCTCGAAGACCAGCGCGTCGCCGATCAGTACCCGGGTCAGGCCGCGGTTCTTCTTGGCGAAGCCGAGCAGCAGCGCGACGATCATTTGCGCCTGCTTGAGGCCGTGCTCTTCTTCCGCCGCGATCTGGTTGATGACGGTAAACAGGCTCTCCTCGATGAACCCGATCAGGCCCTCGAACATCTGCGCCTTGCTGGCGAAGTGACGATAGAGCGCCGCCTCGGAGACATCCAGCCGCTTTGCCAGCGCGGCGGTGGTGATCCGCTCCCCCGACGGATCTTGCAGCATTTCGGCGATCACCTGCAGGATCTGCAGCTTGCGTTCGCCCGGTTTGTTCGCCATCCGTGATTCCCCCTGTTCACCCTGAGCACGGATTGTAGCCGCAGCCGGGCGTGATCGACGGCGTCACTTGCTCTTGATCAGCGTGCCCACGCCCTCGTCGGTCAGGATCTCCA
>JAJZPJ010000298.1 GCA_021811225.1 Pseudomonadota bacterium | reverse complement strand
GAGCACCAACGCCTCGGACAACAACACCCTCTATCTCCTGGGCTGGATCAACTTCTAAGCTGCCGCTAAAGCGGATTCCCGGGCGAGCCGCCCGGGGTCCGGCGGTCAGGAACGCCAATATTCATCGATCTTAATTTGGAGGATTTTCCGTGAAATCATCACTCGCATTGGCAGTCGGCGTCAGCGCCCTGCTCGCATCGGGCGCCGCGCTGGCGCAACAGCCGCAACTGCCGGCTCCGGAACTGGCGAACAACGTCTGCATGTCCTGCCATGGTCCCGAAGGCCGCAGCGTCTCGCCGATCTTCCCCCGGCTGGCCGGGCAGCAAAAGGCCTATCTCGTCGCCCAGCTCCAGGCCTTCCGTAACCACACCCGCAGCGATCCGCTGGCCCAGGCCTATATGTGGGGCATGGCTTCGCAATTGAGCGACAGCGGCATCGACGAGCTGGCCAGCTACTACTCGGCGCAGCAGCCGGTCGCCGGTACCGCGGGCGATCCCAAGCTGATGGCCGCGGGCAAGAAGATCTACACCGACGGCATCCCCGCGGAGAAGGTGCCCGCCTGCTCGTCCTGCCACGGCGTCGATGCCCAGGGCGTGGGCGCCTTCCCGCGTCTGGGCGGTCAGCATCCCGAGTACCTGCTGGCCCAGCTCGAGCGCTTCAAGTCGGGCGAGCGCTCCAATGCGCCGATCATGCTGGGCGTGGTGCATAATATGACCACGGACCAGTTCAAGGCGGCAGCGGCCTACGCGGCGTCGAAGTGAGTCCGGCCCGAATCTGAGACAAGGACGTTTCGACGATGAAGTCTGCTTCCGGTAGTCGCGGCGCGATGGCGCTGGTGGGTACGCTGGTGGGTACGCTGGTGGGTAAATTGATGCGTAATCTGCTCACCGCATTGTGCGCCGTCGCGTTTCTGGGTCCGTTTCTGGGTTCTTCCGCGGCTGCCGCGGAGGAGCCCGGGGTGGCCGCGTTGCGCCGGGAGGTGAATGCCTTGAACAGCGCGGTGCTGGATCTGCAGGCCAGGGTCAGGCAACTGGAGAAGAGCTCGGCGGCGCCGGCGGCTGGTTCGGCGCAGCTGCCGACGAAGGTGCCGACGGCGGTTCCCGCCGCGGCACCGATGACGTCCGCCGCCACCAAGTCCGCCCCCCAGGCGAGCGGATCCCAGCCCGCCGTCATCACCGCGGCGCCAGCCGGGACGGGTGCCGGTTACCTCAGCCCGGAAGCGCTGCTCCGGCAGCGCTGGTCGAGCATCGCTACCGGCATGGCCGACACCCGGGTCCACGAGCTGCTGGGCGAGCCGTCGAAGAAGTTCAAGTTGAACGGCAGGACCGTCTGGTATTACTACTATCCGGGCACCGGCGTCGGTTCGGTTTTCTTCACCGACGCGGGGAAGGTTTCCAGCGAGCAGTCGCCCTTCGGCTGGAACTGGTAGACCGGCGTTTCACCCCCTGCCCTGCGGCGCCGTTCCGGGACTCCGGGGCGGCGCCGTTTTTATTTAGAATACAATGAATTGTGCAAAGCCTCCGGGTGTTGCTGACGTTGACGTAAACGTCAACCTCGGCTAGATTCGCTCACTCACCCCCTCGTAACATAGCTGGAGATATGCGATGACGGAACCGAGCGCGGTCAAAGAGCGGGCCCCCTACAAACCCAGACACAAGCTCCGTTTTATCACCGCAGCCTCTCTGTTCGACGGCCACGATGCGGCGATCAACATCATGCGCCGGATCATGCAGGCGACCGGCGTCGAGGTGATCCACCTCGGCCACAACCGTTCGGTCGGCGAGATCGTCAATGCCGCCCTGCAGGAAGACGTGCAGGGCGTGGCCATCACCTCCTACCAGGGCGGGCACGTCGAGTACTTCAAGTACATGGTGGATCTGCTGCGCGCGGGCGGCGGCGAGAACATCAAGGTCTTCGGCGGCGGCGGCGGCGTCATCATCCCGGCCGAGATCGCCGAACTGCAGGCCTACGGCGTCTGCCGCCTGTATTCGCCGGAGGACGGTCAGGCGATGGGCCTGCAGGGCATGATCAACGATCTGGTCGAGCGTTCCGACGTCGATCTCGCGCCGCTCGCGCCGCGGGACGAAAAAGTCCTGGCGGCGCTGTCCACGGGCGAGCGCGGAAGCCGCCTGCGCGGTCTGTCCCGGGTCATCACCGCGCTCGAGAACGGCGCCTATCCGGCCGCCGTGAAACGCCAGCTGGTCGAAGCGGCCGGGAAAATCACGACGCCGACCTTGGGAATCACCGGCACCGGCGGTTCCGGCAAGAGCTCGCTCACCGACGAGTTGGTGCGCCGCTTCCGCCTGGATCAGGACGACCGCCTGAGAATCGCCATCGTCGCCGTCGATCCCTCGCGCAAGAAGAGCGGCGGGGCGCTGCTGGGCGACCGGATCCGCATGAACGCCATCGAGCATCCGAACGTCTACATGCGTTCGCTCGCCAGCCGCGACGCCGGCCCGGGGATCTCGGCGGCGCTGCCCGAAGTGATCGCCGCCTGCAAGCTGGCCGGCTTCGACCTGGTGATCGTCGAGACGCCGGGGATCGGCCAGGGCGACGCCGCCATCGTTTCTCACGTCGATTGCTCGCTCTACGTGATGACCCCGGAGTTCGGTGCGGCGAGCCAGCTGGAGAAGATCGACATGCTCGACTTCGCCGACTTCGTGGCGATCAACAAGTTCGACCGCAAGGGCGCCGAAGACGCGCTGCGCGACGTCATGAAGCAGGTGCAGAGGA
>JAJZPJ010000297.1 GCA_021811225.1 Pseudomonadota bacterium | reverse complement strand
TCACGAAATCCCGACCGACGCTTTCGTGCGCGATCCCGACGCGAGCATCCATGCCGCCGAGCTGCAAGACAAGCTGCGCTTTGCGGCGGGCGCCGACCGGCTGAGCCTCTGCGCTGCCACCCATCTGGCGACGCGTCTGCTCGGCGACGCCGCGGGGGCCAACGTTCTGCTCCTGGGCCATGCCTGGCAGCAGGGCCTGATTCCGGTCTCCCTGGCGGCGATCGAGCTGGAAGACTGAGCCGCTGCGCGACACGCCGCGAGCGTGTCCCTCAGCATTCCCCGGAAGCAGGACGCGTCCCTGAACCGGTCGCGCGTGCCTTGCCCGCAGCTGCGCTTTGTCCTAGGCTGTCGTCATTGCCGATACCGGGGGCTGCCGTGATATTCGAAGACCGCGAACAGGCCGCGCGCGCTCTGGCCGCCAGGCTCGCCGCCTACCAGGGCAGGAATCCGCTGGTGCTCGCCATTCCGCGCGGCGCGGTGCCGATGGCGAAGATCGTCGCCGCCGAGCTGGAGGGGGAATTCGACGTGGTGCTGGTGAGGAAGCTAGGCGCGCCGGGCAATCCCGAGTTCGCCATCGGCGCCATCGACGAGACCGGCTGGGCCTATCTCGCGCCCTACGCCGGGCAGGCCGGCGCCGATGCCGGCTACATCGAGCGGGTCAAGGAGCGCGAGCTCGCCACCCTCCGGTCGCGCCGCGCCCGATACTCGCCGCTGCGCCCGCCGCGCGATCCCAAGGGCCGCATCGTCATCGTCATCGACGACGGCCTGGCCACCGGCGCCACCATGATCGCCGCGCTCCACGGGCTGCGCGGCCGGGCGCCGGAGAGGCTGATCTGCGCCGTGCCGGTGGCGCCGCCCGACACGCTGGCGACGGTGAAGGGCTATGCCGACGAGGTGGTCTGCCTGCACGCCGATGCCAACTTCCAGGCGGTCGGACAGTTCTATCTGCACTTCGATCAGGTCGGGGACGACGAGGTGATCGCGCTGCTCGCCGAAGGCTGATCCATCATTGCGCGGCCTGCAGGGCCGCGGCAATCTAGATCGCCACGCTACGCTCGCGATGACGAAATGGTTTGTCTTTGCGAGCATAACGCCGTCTCGCCATTTACAGTAGTCGCTCCAGCCGATATGCTATCGGCATTTTATTTTGACGATGCGCAGCATCGACTGGAGCGACGACCGTGCCAGTACTCTCATGCCTTCGCTGCTTTCTGCTGGCGGCGTTCCTGCTGCCGGGCCTGAATCCGCAAGCCGGAGCTCAAAGCTGCAGCCCCAACCCGGCGGGCGCCACCAGCGCCTGCGACGCTGCGGGACCGGCCAGCCAGGACAGCGGCGGCGGCGTCGCCACCGGCGCCGGCAACCCGATCAACGTCGTCACCGGCAACAAGCACCAGCGCGAGGTCGATCTCGCGCCGCTGCCCGGCGAGCTGGGCCTGGAGATCGTGCGCCACTACAACAGCAGCGCCAGCCGGGTGGTCGGGCTGCTGGGCCGGGGCTGGCGATTGAGCTACGAGACCGATCTGTACGTGATCGGCAGGAGCATCCAGATATTGCAGGCCGACGGCGCGCGCCTGATCTTCAGTCGCGACGGGCGCGATTCCGGTACCTGCATCAGCCGCAATCCGGCCATGGGCAGGGTGATCGTCCGGGCCACATCCAGGGGCGATGAATACACCTGGGAGTGGCGCAATGGCCGCAAGCTCGACTTCAACGCCCAGGGCCGCCTCGAACAGATCCGCTCGCCCAGCGGCGCCTTCGTGACCCTCAGCCGCGGGCCGGACGGCGAACTGCTCAAGGTCGTCGATCCGCAGCACCGCGAGCTGCGCCTGCGCTATCCCGACCGCCGTTCATGGCAAAGCCGCGGCGCAGGCAAAACCGGCCAATTTCGCGGCGTCGTGGCCATCGACAGCCCGGTGGGCAGCTTCAAGTACGAGCAAGCCGACGGCAATCTGGTCAGGGTCGCCATTCCCACCCACTACGACGGCGCCACCAGACTCCACGCCTACACCGAACGCGGCGTCACCGGCAGTTCGCTGAGCCGCATCTACCACTACGAAGATCCGGATTTTCCCGCGCACCTGACCGGCATCACCGTCAGGGGCGAGGGCAGCGACGGCGTCCTGGTGAACCGGCGGATCGCCAGCTACCGCTACGACAGAACGGGCCGGGCGGTATTGAGCGTCGTGGGCGAGCTGCGCGCCCATGGAGCGGGAATCGGGCAGGTGAATCTGCGTTACCCGAGACCGGGCGTGACGCTGCTCACCAACAGCCTGGGGCAGACCACCAGCTTCCGCCACGCCATCGTCGCCGGCGAGTACCGTCTGCTCGAAGCGCGCGGTCCCGGCTGCGCCGCGTGCACGGACGCCAACGTCCGCTACGCCTACGACGGACTCGGACGCCTCGTCGGAATCACGCGGCTCGATGGCGAAGGCCGGCCGATCGCGCGCATCGAAACGCAGCGGGATCTGCACGGCAGGATCCTGACGGTGAGCCGGGTCGCGTTCAGCCAGGGCAGGGCGGGGCGGGCGCGCCGGCTGCTGCGCTACGAATATCGCGATGGCTTGGTCGGTGGGATTGCCGACGATCGGCCCGCGCTGATCGTCCGTCCCAGCGTCGTCCCCGGAAGGGAGCACAGTCTCCGCATCCGCACCAACGCCGCGGGCCAGGTTCTCGCCGTCGTCGAGAGCGGCTGGTCGCCCGCCGCCGCCGGGACAGAAGCCCGGCCGATAAGGCGCGAGACCGAGTTCGGCTACGCCAGCATCAACGGCCGAG